>JALSSH010000584.1 GCA_026984385.1 Ardenticatenia bacterium
GAGCAACAAGCTGTCGTCGGCGGCGAACTCTTCCATATTCTCGAAGCGGTCTTCGTCGGCCCGCACAAGCAGGAATTGCTGCAAGTTGATGTATGGATCGCTGAAGTCCACCACCTCTTTGCGCTCGTCAATGATGCTGATGCCGGTCATGCCCATATCGAACTGGCCTTCGCTCACTGCCGAGATCATCGCGTCCCAACTGATGTACTGGTAGACGGGCGTGCAGTTGATGCGCGCGCACATCTCCTCGACCATGTCGTACTCGAAGCCCATCACCTCGCCGGTGGAGGGGTTTTCAAATTGGAAGGGCGTGTACAGATTTTCGACCGCGATCACGATCTCGCGCCCGTCCAAGTCCGGCAAATTCGGGTAGACGGGGCCGGCTGCTGAAGCAGGCCAAAGCGACAGGATCAGCAGCACAAAGACCACAAGGGAAACAAAGCGTTTCGTTTTGCGCATGATGGGTATTCTCCTCAATCAATGGCTTTTACAAGTAACGTGGCACGAACAAAACAAAAGTGCGTAGGCTCTCAAACGTAGTTTAGTGGTGAAAGGGCCGTTCTGCAACCGAAAAGACAACCTTCGGCGGACGAAGCGGGGCGGGGCTTCTTGGAGGAACAACACAAAACCCCGACAGCTCTCGCCGTCGGGGTTGGTGTAGCTTTGATGCGAGTGTGTTGCTCAGTCGGTCACGAGCGGATATTCCATTTTCTGCCACGCCTGCACGCCGCCGCCCAGGCTGCGCACATCCGTATAACCCATCATCTGCAAGATCATCATCGCCATCACCGAGCGGTGGTTGTTCAGCGAGTAGATCACGATGGGGGTATCCGGCTCCGGCCATTCGTCCGCGTAGTTCATAAACTCACGCAGCGGCCAGTGTGCTGCGCCCTGAATATGGCCCTTTTCCCATTCGGCGTTGGTGCGCACATCGATCACAAAGGGCGGGTTCTCGATCAGGGCGATGTTGAGGTCTTCCGCTTTGATGACGAAGTAGCCGGGCTGAATAGACTTGATGTACCCATCCACCAGCGCAAAGACGTTCTCGTCAATCGCGGGCGCTTCCGCAGCGGCCACTTCCGGCACGTCCGTGACCAGCTCGAAGTTGTCGCCGAAGGCTTTCAGCCCGCCAAAAGCGCTCACCGCGTTTTGGTAGCCCAGCAGGTTAAAGGCCATCGTCGCCATGCCGGAGCGATGCCCTGTGCCGCAGTAAACGAGCATGTCGGCGTCCAAGTTCGGCAGCATATCCAGATGGTCGGTCAGTTCGGTGAGCGGGACGTTGATCGCGCCCGCCAAGTGGCCTTCTTCATACTCCCCGGGCGTCCGCACGTCCACGATCACCGCGTCCGGATGCTCGTCTAAGTAGTCGGCAACCTTGTTGGGGAAGACCGCGTTAAAACTCGCGGGCAAGCTCGCCAGGTAGTCGGCAAACAACGCTGCCGCGTCGAACTCACCGGCTGCGGCGGGCGCTTCTTCCGGCGCGCCTTCGATCTCATAGCCCGCGTTGGCCCAAGCCGTAAAGCCACCGGCCAGGTTGCGCACGCTCGAATAGCCCAATGTGCGCAGCATGGTCGCAACCATGTTGCCGCGATGCCCGCCCGCGCAATAGACCACGATATTGGCGTCTTTGGCTTCCGGCAACTGGTCTGTGTAGTCCATAAAGCTTTCCAGCGGCATATGTACCGCGCCCGGGATATAGCCGCCTTCCCACTCGGCGTCCTTGCGCACGTCGATCAGCATCTCCGGCGGATTTTCGATCATCTCGATGTTGAGGTCTTCGGCCTTCACCGCACCCCAGCCCGCCGGAATGAGTTGCAAACCGGCGTCCACCGCGTTCACCACGTCGCCGTCAACATCCGGCGCTTCGCCGCGTTCCGGCTCGACCGCCTCGGTAGAAACCGGATACTCTGCCGCCTTCCACGCGCCAAAGCCGCCCTTCATGCTTTTGACATCGCTATAGCCGATGATCTGCAGCGCGGCCATGCCGATAGCCGAACGGAAGCCTGTGCCGCAATACACCACGATCGAAGCATCCAAATTCGGCAATGCGTCCAGGTTTTGCGCCAGCTCTTTAAGCGGAATGTTGAACGCGCCCTCGATATGCCCTTCGGCATATTCTTCCGGCTGCCGCACGTCCACCAGCACAATATCCGGATTTTCGATCAGGGCGATATTCAAATCCTCCACCGTGATCAGGCCGTAACCGGCGGGGAGGTCGGCGTTATATTCCTTCAAGCGCGCGACGACCGGGTCGTCTTGCGCCACCGCGACCCCAAACGGCACAGCCAACGGCAAAACAAGCGCCAGAACAAGGACTAAGTACGAAAGTTTGCGCATGGCGTTATTCCTCCAATGATATGCGTATCAACCACAATCGAATTATAACACTTTGTGATTTGTTGAACAAAGACCCATAAGCACCGGTTATGATTTTCGGCAGCGTTTTTAGGGACTTTTGTCGCCCCGCGCTAAAAGCGTCTGAGGTGACATTGCTGCCACCTCAGAGCGATTAGCTTTGCGTGGGGGTTAGTTGCCCCCCCAAAAAGCGTCGTCGGCGTTTTCGGTGTTGTCCGCGCCTCCCTCGTCTCCGCCGCCCCAAAAGGCGTCGTCGGCGCTCTCAGCGCTTTGATCGGTGTTTTCTTCCTCGCCACCGCCCCAGAAGGACTCGTCGGCATTTTCTGCGGGGGCGTTTTCTTCTTCGCCACCACCCCAGAAAGCCTCATCGCCGCTCAGCTCTTCGCCGCCTTGCGCACCTTCGGCTTCCATGCCGCCGCCTTCCAGCGTGCCGCCTTCGGCCTCAATACGGGCCTTGATGCGCTCGACCAACTCGTCGGCGTTTTCTGGCAAGGGCGGGGCGTGCTCCACCACCACGTCCAAGTTCGCGCCGCCCAGCTCGCTATCCAAACCGTACTGCGCCAACTTGTCCGGCGTCAAGAAGAACTCGTCGTTGCCGTGACAAGAATCGCAGCTTTCGGTTTGGGGCGTGTTGCGCTGGATGTTGTGCGGCGTGGCGTATTCCCACGTGGGGCGGCTCAGGAACTGATCCAGCAAGTTGTCCCCGTATTTGTCAAACGAGTTGATGTCCACCGGCACATGGCGCACGGTCACGTAGCGGTAGGGGCGCTCGTTGTTTTGGAGCGGGTTGCGCCCGATAAAGAAGCCCAGCCAATGGTCTTCCACCGTGTAGAACGGCACATCGTCTTCGGTCTTGTCTACGTGGCAGTTCTTGCAGTTGGTATAGCTGACGCTATGGCACACCTGGCAAGACATCAGCTCTGTGCCGTGAATCTCGTGTTCCAGAATGCCCGATCCCACGCCGATCTCGTCTTCGTGGCAGCTTTCGCATTTCGGTTCACGGTCGCCGTTGTAGCGATGGTTGGCGTTCAGATGGCGATCCTCATCGAGCGGGATATTGGGGTCAATGCCGTGCATCTGTGCCCCGTCGTGGCAATCCTCACACGCCATCCGCCCCTGGCGCAAATGCACATCGCCCGGGTATCCCTCGTTGAGGCCGTAGTATTCGTTTTTCACGCGGCTGCCATGACAAGCCGTGCACGTGCGGCTCATGGGCGGGGTCTGGACAAAAACGTGCCCCTCCAAGAAGCCGCCACCGACCGCGTTCGGCTGGCTCACATGGCAATCCCCACACGTGGCGTGGCACGCCGAGCAATGATAGCTTTCCATATGTTCCAGGGTGGGGTGATTTTCCGGCGAGCTACGCTGGTAAATCGCCGTGTCGTACCCCTGGAGCGTGAAGTGCAAGCTGTCGGCAGCGTAGGGGGCAATATCCGGGTGGCAATCACCGCAACCCGCTTCGGGGTCGGCAGCCGGATCGGCGATCATGCCCTCGTGCGCGGCGTCCATGTCGTCCACGTTCTGACCCGCGTGGCAGGTGGTGCAGTTGATATAGCTGTGCACGTCCTGCTCGAAGTAGGCTTCACGGTCAATGAACACTTTCTGCCAAGCCTCCACCGGAGGCACTGAGCCACCTCAACCAGGGCCTTCAGAAAGGTTTTCTTTCTCCGGTTCGACCGCCAACGCCTTGAGCTGTTCTTCGTCTGTATGGCAATCCAGACACGCAAAGTCGGTAAATTCGACTTCGGGCGTGCCCGTGCCTTCCATTTCCATCCCGCTATCGCTGACCTCGACGAGGTCTGCGACCGGTGTGGGGGCGTTTTCGTCCGTTGGGCGGGGTTGCAGCTCCGGCGCTGTCGTATCAGCCGCACAACCGCTCAGCGCCGCCGCCAACACCAACAGCCCGATCGCCACAAGTAATGACCAACGAACATTGATATAATGTTTTTTCATGGAATCTCCGTTACTCGGTTGCAAGGAGAAACACACTCGTCTTTGAGTGTAATTGAGTTCCTTGATAAGGAACAATAACATTTATCCATTTTTCTTATGATGTTTGTCTATTTCGGTGAACCCTGAAATCTGATAAGAAAAAGTTGTCATGCCGCATTTCCAGGGCAGAGCTGAGGTCAACGTGTCTGACAACTTGTTGGAGCTGCACGAGCTGCGGGTGTTTTTGGTCGCAGCGGAAACGGAGAATTTTTCGGAGACCGGACGCATCTTGCAAATCTCCCAACCCGCCGTCAGCGGCGTGATCCAGTCGTTGGAACAACGGCTGCAAACACGGCTGTTTGACCGTGTGGGGCGCAACATCAAGCTTAACGAGATGGGGGAAGTGCTCGTGCCGCTTGCGCGTCGTTTGCTCAAAGACGCCGAGCAGCTCCAAGAGTTTGTCGCGCAACACCGAGGCACGGTGGTGGGGCAACTGTTGCTGGGGTGCAGCACAGCAGGCGGGCGCTATATTTTGCCCAAGCTGATGGCGCGCTTTTTGGCGCGCTACCCCAAGACACAGATTATCTGTGACGTGGGGCCGCGCGGTCAGGCGCTAGAGCGGCTTTGCGAGGGCAAGATCGACTTGGCCGTGAGCAGTTTGCGCGTGCCGAGGAAAGCGGTGGAATATCGGCACTTTGCCGATGACCGCCTGGTCTTGATCGTGCCCCCGGGTCATCCCTGGACGCAGCGCGAAAGTTTGCGTCCGGAGGAATTGCCCGAATACCCGCTTGTGCTGCGCGAACCAAGCTCCGGCACAATCATTGCGCTCAGCAGTGCGTTGGCCCAGTTTGAAATGAGTGTGGAAATGCTCCAAGTGCGGCTGACGCTCGGCAGTACCGAGTCCATCGTGCGGGCAGTGATCGAAGGCGTAGGCGGTGGCATCGTTTCTCAAGTGGCCGCCGAACCGGCCTTGAGCCAGGGGCACGTGGTGCACGTTCCTATCGAGGAAATGACCCTGGTTCAGCATCTTTATATGGCTCGCCATAAGCAGTTTCGGGCGAGCCGACTTCAGACCCTGTTTTGGGACTTTGCATTTGCGCCCGAAAACGAGGATGTGCGTCAGTTACTCACATAAGGATTGTTGCATATGCCCTACTCTTCTTTTTCCAAACTGTTTCTGCGTGTGGTGATCGTGTTGAGCTTCGGCGTGATGGGGGCTGTGCTGGTGGCAGAAGCCGACGGCCCTGGTCAAGACGCGCCGCCGATGCAAGAGCCGCAAGATTGCGCCGAGTGCCACGTGGACATCGTGGCGGGTTGGCAAGAAGGGCTGCACGCTCAGGCCTATAGCGACCCTGTCTTCCAAGAAGCATGGGAGCAACAAGCGGATAAAAACCCTGAGTGCTTGGCTTGCCACACCACCGGCTTTGTGGCCTACACAGGTGAATATGATGCTGAGGGGGTCACGTGTGAGGCATGTCACGGGCCAACGCCCGCCAATCACCCGCCCGAAGCGGTTTCTGTGGAGCGGGGCGTCGAGGTCTGCGCAGGCTGCCACGAAGACACCTACCACGAATGGCAAAATAGCGCGCACGGCGAAGAAGGGATCGCCTGCACCACTTGCCACAACCCCCACCCCCAAACCTTACGCTTTGACAACAACGCGGATAACGCGCTGTGCTTGGATTGTCACGGCGAAGACGAGCGCGACGACTACACTCACTTGGTGCACAGCGAAGAACAGTGCGTCGATTGCCACTGGCATCATGCCTCGGAGGAAGACATCGCCGCACACGCTGCCCAGGGGCTACCCATTACCACCGGCCATACGGCTAAGGTGGAAACTAAAGCCTGTGTGGATTGCCACGAGGAGATCACGGATCGAGACGTGATGGAAGTGAGCCAGGCGGTCTTGGACGAGCTGGGCTTGCCCGAAACGCACCCGCTCCACGCGGCCAATGTGCGCATCAAGGAGCTGGAGGCCAAAGTCCACACCCTGGACGCGGAAGGGGCGAACACGTCCGCGTTACGTTTGTTGCAAGGCTTCGTTATCGGCGTGGTCATCGGTGGGGTTTTCGTGCTGGGCGTGACACGCTTCCGCCGCCGCAGCACCGCTATCACCGAACGCGATGAGGAGTAGAGGAAGCAACATGGCCGAAGAAAAAGATAAATTCCTCACCCGTCGAGAGTTCATCTCCGCGATGGTGGCCGCAGGCGGAAGCCTGGCGGTTGCCATGGCGTTGAGCGAAATCGAGCCGCTGCAAGAATTGATCCAGCGTGAGCTGGAACTCGAATTGCCAGAGGCCCAAATGGAATACAAACCGCATCACGGCGGCGGCAAACACCACTGGGGCATGGTGATCGACCTGCGCAAATGCATCGGCTGCCAATACTGCGTTTACGCTTGCCAGGCGGTCAACGATGTGCCGGACGATATGCGTTGGAACGTGTATTTGCCCGAGATCACCGAGACGGGCGAAAAGTTTCACTTGACGCGCCCGTGCCTCCATTGCCAAGACGCGCCGTGCGTCTCGGTGTGTCCGGTGGGCGCCACGTTTGTCCGCGACGACGGGCTGGTGATCATGGACTACGACCGTTGCATCGGCTGTCGCTATTGCCAGGTGGCTTGCCCCTATGGGGCGCGCAGCTTCAACTGGGAAAAACGCACCGAACACAGCGGCTACGCGCCGGAATGGGGCGAGCACGAGGTGGAGATGCGCCCGCGTGGTGTGGCGGAAAAATGCACCTTCTGCGTCCATCGTATTGATCGTGGCCTGGCTCAAGGGCTTGTGCCCGGGGAAGACCGCGCCGCCACGCCGGCTTGCGTCAACATCTGCCCGGTCGAA
>JALSSH010000585.1 GCA_026984385.1 Ardenticatenia bacterium
ACAATCCAAGATGACATCGCCAAACTTGCCTCCGGCGGCGTGTGCTTTTGCCCTGCGGAATGGAAGATCGCCGAAGAGCGCAACGACATCGTTTACTATCATATGCCGGTTCGCCAGCTTGTGAACGCCGCAGGCGTGCCGCAAAAGCTCAAAACCTATGTGCAGAACATGGTCTATGTGGGCGTGGTCGCGGCCATGTTGGAGATCAGCCTGGACGAGATCGAGTTTGCGTTGGACTATCACTTCAACGGACGCGAGAAGCCGGTGCGTATGAACTTGGATATGGTGCAAGCGGCGTATGACTGGGCACAGGACAACCTCGCCAAAGCCGACCCCTTCCGCGTCGCGCCGATGGACAAAACCCAAGGCATGATCCTTTTCGACGGCAATTCGGCGGCGGCTTTGGGCACGGTCTTCGGCGGCGTCTCGTTTTGCGCGTGGTATCCCATCACCCCTTCCACCAGCACCATTGACGCTTTGCGCGCCTACCTTTCGGACTTTCGCACCGACCCGGAAACCGGCAAAGCCACCTACGCCGTTATCCAAGCCGAAGACGAGCTGGCAGCTATCGGCATGGTCATCGGCGCGGGTTGGGCTGGCGCGCGCGCCATGACGGCCACTTCCGGCCCCGGGCTTTCGCTGATGAGCGAATTTGCGGGCATGGCCTACTACGCAGAAATCCCTGCCGTCATCTGGGACGTGCAGCGTGTCGGGCCGAGCACCGGCTTGCCCACGCGCACCGCGCAAGGCGACGTGCTGATGGCTTACTATCTGGGGCACGGGGACACGCGCCATGTCTTGCTTTTCCCCAATGGCGTGGCCGAAGCCTTCGAATTCGGTTGGCGCGCGTTGGACTTGGCCGACCGGCTGCAAACGCTGGTGATCGTGCTCAGCGATTTGGACTTGGGCATGAATATCTGGATGAGCGAGCGCTTCCAATACCCCGACCAACCGATTGACCGTGGCAAAATCCTTTCCGCTGAAGAACTCGACCAGATCGAGGACTATGGACGCTATAAAGATGTGGACGGCGACGGTATCCCTTGGCGCACATTGCCGGGCAACCCCAACCCGAAAGGCGCTTGGTTCGCGCGCGGCACGGGCCATGATGAACACGCGATTTACAGCGAGCGCCCCGACGTGTGGGAAGCGAACATGGCGCGCTTGCATCGCAAATTTGACACCGCGCGGCATCTCGTTCCGCCCCCTGTCGTTGACCAAAACGACCAGGCCGAGATCGGCTTGATCGCTTACGGCACAACCGACCCGTGCATCATCGAAGGGCGCGATATGCTGGCGGCGCAAGGCGTGCCCACCAGCTATTTGCGCTTACGCGCATTGCCCGTCAATGAAGCTGTGCGCGACTTCATCGCGGCGCACGACCGCGTTTATGTGGTGGAAAACAACCACGACGGCCAAATGGCGATGATTTTGCGCGCCGAATATCCCGAGCTGGCCGGAAAGATCCGCTCGCTGGCCCACCTAGACGGGCTGCCGCTGAGCGCACGTTGGATGACCGAAACGCTGCTGGAAATGGAACAGGAGTAAACGAACGATGGGCGCACGTGTAAACAAGCTCGGCCTGACCCGCAACGACTATAAGGGGCGCAAGTCTACGTTGTGCGTGGGCTGCGGCCACAACTCGATTGTCAATCAAATTGTCTCGGTGGCTTACGAGCTTTCTTTGCCGCCGCACCGCGTGATCAAAGTCAGCGGCATCGGTTGCTCCAGCAAAGCCCCGGCTTACTTCATGTCCCGTTCGCACGGCTTCAACAGCTTGCACGGACGGATGCCCTCGGTGGCGACCGGCGCCACCACCGCCAACCGCGACCTGATCGCTATCGGCCTCAGCGGCGACGGAGACACCGGCAGCATCGGCTTCGGCCAGTTCAAACACGCCATCCGCCGCAATGTGCACATGGTCTACATCGTCGCCAACAACGGCGTCTACGGCCTGACCAAAGGGCAATTTTCCGCCACCGCCGACGAGGGGCTGCAACTGAAGCACGCGGGCATTAACGAGCTGCCGCCGATTGATATCTGCGCGGAGGCGCTGGCGAGCAATGCTTCGTTCGTGGCACGCGCCTTTGCCGGTGACGCGGCACAGATGCGCGAGCTGCTCAAGGCCGCGCTCAGCCACAAAGGCACGGCCATTTTGGATATCATCAGCCCGTGCGTCACATTCAACAACCACGAAGCCGCGACCCAAAGCTACCCTTACGGCAAAGCGCACGAAGAACCGCTCCAAGACCTCACTTTCATTCCCTACTACGAAGAGATCACCATCCCGGGCCACGAACCCGGGGAAGTGCAAACGGTGGCGCTGCACGACGGCTCGCGTTTGCAGATCAAAAAGCTGGACCCGCACCGCCACGACCCCACCGACCGTATGGCGGCGGTGCAATTGTTGGAAGAAGCGCGCCAAGAAGGGCTTTTCATCACCGGTCTGATCTACATTGACGAAGAACGCCGTTCGCTGGTCGAGCTGAGCCATTTGGTGGACGAACCGCTCTCGATGTTGCCGGTGGAAACTCTGCGCCCGCCCCGTGAGGTGTTGGAGCGCTTCATGGATGAGATTACGTGCTGCTAAACGGCTAGACACGCTGTGCACGGATCGGCTCGCTCGCAGACCCTGCGGGCGAGCTTTTTATATGGACGCGGCGAGCAGTGCGTCAGAAGCGAAAGTGCTACAATGGGCGCGTTATTGCTGGGGAAATGAGGCTTTCTCGTGGACGATCACTCACTTTTGCCGCCAAACATACCGCTTCCGCACGAGCTGAGCCAGGGCACGCCACCTCCGCTCACGCGCCATCCTGCGATTGTGTATCTGGCGAGTTTGTCGGAAGGCTCTCGGCGCACCATGTTCCAAGCGTTGGAGACCATCGCGCGTTTGCTCAGCGACGGGGAGCTGGATATTTTCTCACTGGACTGGGGCGCGCTGCGCTATCAGCACACGGCAGCGGTCCGCGCCGCGCTCGCCGAACGCTACAGCCCGGCAACCGCCAACAAGATGCTTTCCGCGTTGCGCCAAGTGTTGCGCCAAGCGTGGAAGCTGGGCTTGATGAGCGCCGAGGAATACGCGATGGCGCGCGACGTGGCGGGCGTCAAAGGGCAAAGTTTGCCCGCCGGACGCGCGCTTTCTCCAGGCGAGATCGCGGCGCTGATGCGCGTTTGTGAGGAGGACCCCACCCCCGCAGGTGCACGGGACGCGGCTATCATCGCGCTGATGTACGCCACCGGCATTCGGCGTTCTTCGCTGGTGCGGCTGGATATGGCCGACTATGACGCGACGCGCGGCACGTTGCGCGTGCGCAACGCCAAGGGGCGCAAAGACTACTTGGCTTATGTGACGCAAGAAGGCGCGCGCCACGCGCTGGCGGACTGGCTGGACGTGCGCGGCACGGCGGAAGGGCCGCTCTTTTGCCCCATCAACAAAGGGGGACGGTTGTTGCCGCGCCGTTTGAGCACCCAGGCGGTCTACAATTTGCTGCTCAAGCGCGCCGACCAAGCGGGCGTGGAACGCTTTTCCCCGCACGATCTGCGCCGCACACTGGCCGGCGATCTGCTGGACGCGGGCGCGGACATCGTGACTGTGCAAAAGATACTCGGCCACGCCAACGTCACCACGACGGCGCGCTATGATCGGCGTCCGGAGGAGGCTAAACGCCAAGCCGCCGCCTTGATCCATGTGCCCTATCGCGGACGCCGTCAGCGCAAATTGGAAGACGGGGTGCCCTAACGCGGCAGGCTGAGCAAATAGTCGCGCAGCTTGGCAAGCGCAAGCGCGCGCATCGAAATCCCCATTTTTTCTTCGCGCGGCATCTCCCCGTAGGTGCACGTGTGGCCGTTCGGTTGGAAGATGCTATCCCAGCCAAAGCCGAACGCTCCGCGTGGCGCGGCGGTGATTGTGCCGTGCGTCTGCCCGATGAAGGTGCGCAGCTCCCGCCCGTCAAAAAGGCACAGCGCGACGGTCGCGGTGGCGCGGCGATCTTCCCAGGCGTCGAGCTGACGACACAGTCCCTCTTCCCCCACCGCGCGCGTCAGCCACTTGATCAGCGCGCCCGGGTAACCGTTCCAAGCGTCCACGCCCAGCCCTGTATCCTCCACCAACACCCAACCGGAGCGCAACTCGGCATAGGCCGCGCGTGCTTTGTAGGCGGCCACTTCGGCGGGGTCTAGCGCCTGGATTTCCGGCACATCCAACGAGACGCGCACCACATCTATCGCGCAATCTTCCAGCGCGCGGTGGATCTCGCGGAATTTTTCGGCGTTGGAGGTGACAAAGCAAAGTTTTTGGGGAGACATGGGCCAAGCTCCTTCGTTGCGTTCGTGATATGGGTCGGCGTAGTGATAGCGCATTCGGGTTGGCAAAGTGCGTGCCAAATGCTACGTTTCTCACAGGAATTTTGGTATGTTCTGGACTGCTCGCCCCCGCGCAGATGCGGTATGATCGAAGAAAGTATTTTTCAAAGGACAATTTAGGGGAGAGTTATCTCTATGACTACGGCATTGACTCCGGACGAACTCCGCCAGGCCCGCAAGCTGCTGGCCGAGTTTACCTACGATGTGCGACCGGTTGAGCGAGGGTACGCCAACCGCACTTTGTACATCAACCTATCGGAAAACACCATCCGCGCCAAACCCGTCACGCAACAGATGAAGGACATCTTCACCGGCGGCAAAGGCTTTGCGATGTGGCTGTTGTGGAACGCTATTGACGGCCCGACGGCTTGGGACGACCCGCGAAATGAGCTGATCATCGCAGGCGGGCCGATCGGCGGCACAACGCTTTACCCCGGGTTGGGCAAGTCGACGGTGGTTACCATCTCGCCGCTGACCCACTCGGTGATCGACAGCAACGCGGGCGGCTACTTCGGCCCCTACTTGAAGTTTGCCGGTTGGGACGCGCTGGAGATCCAGGGCAAGGCCGAAAAGGACGTGATCATCTTCATTGACGGGGACAACGGGCGCGTCACCATCGAAGAAGCGCCGCTCGAACCGCTGGATACACACTTGATCAACGCCGCGCTCACCGAAATGTACGCCAAGAACGAGCGCGACAAGCGCAGCGTCTCGGTCGTTTCTGCCGGCCAGGCCGCCGACCATTGCCGCTACGCCGCGCTGAACTTTAGCTGGTATGATTTGCGGCGCAAAGAAGTTCGTGTCAAACAGGCGGGACGTGGCGGCTCTGGCCTGGTCTTCCGTGACAAAGGTATCAAGGCGATTGTGGTCTACTATAGCCAGATGAAAGGCGACAGCAACCACCCCGCCAACATCGAGCTTATGCGCAAGGCCGGGGCACGCATCAACAAAGAGATCGCCGAATTGGACGACAAGCAAAACCAAATGCGCAAAGTGGGCACAGGGCACTTGCCGCCCATTATGAACGAGTTTGACTTGCTGCCCGTGCACAACTTCCGCTACGGCTCGCACCCCGAAGCGCACAAGATCGACTCCAGCGTTTGGATGGAGCTTTTCACCCAGGGTATGGTGGATAGCTGTTGGTACGGCTGCACGCTTTCTTGCTCGCACGGCGTAGACCATTTCCACTTGCAAACCGGCCCCTATAAGGGCCAGGCGGTGTTGGTGGACGGGCCGGAATACGAAACGATTGCCGGGTTGGGTTCAAATATCGGCAACTTTGACCCGCTGGCGATCTTGGAGCTGAACTTCTATTGCGACACCTACGGCATAGACACGATCTCGTTTGCCAACTCGGTCGCTTTTGTGATGGAGTGCTTCGAGGCGGGCGTGATCGACAAAAGCGCCACCGACGGCCTGGAGATGCGCTGGGGCAACGTGGAGGCGGTGCTGGAGCTGTTGCACCAACTGGCGCGCGGCGAGGGCTTCGGGCAACAAGTGGGGCAAGGTGTACGCCATCTTAAGCAGCTTTTCGCGGAAAAATACGGCGTTGACCCCGCCTTCCTCCAGGATATCGGCATGGAAACAAAGGGCATGGAGATCTCCGAGTACGTGACCAAAGAGTCCTTGGCCCAGCAAGGCGGCTACGGGTTGGCGCTCAAAGGCGGTCAGCACGACGAGGCCTGGCTGATCTTTATGGACATGGTCAAAGGCGAGCTGCCCACCTTTGAAGCCAAAGCCGAGGC
Source organism: Ardenticatenia bacterium (assembly GCA_026984385.1). Lineage (GTDB taxonomy): Bacteria > Chloroflexota > Anaerolineae > Aggregatilineales > Aggregatilineaceae > JALSSH01. The sequence continues at coordinate 6,108 of JALSSH010000585.1, forward strand.
ATTGCACTATTTCCCGATGTGGCGCACATGGTTTAGCTTGCACGGGCTGTGCAAGTTGCCCTGGAACGACATCGTGCCCGCCAACAATGCCCAAACCGCCGAGCCGAACAAAGTGCCGGAACACCTGGAAAATTACGCCTGGCTCTACGAGGGGCTGACCGGTAAGCCCACCACGCCCGATGACTTGGTGGCGCAGTCCGAGCGCGTTTACAACTTTCAGCGGCTGATGGCGCTCAAGCTGGGTTTCGGCACGCGCGAACACGACCGCTTGCCCTACCGCGCGATGGGGCCGGTGACGGTGGAGGAGTATCAGTCTCGCCAAGAGCGCTACGACAAACAACTCCGCGAAGAGGTCGGCGTGGACCCCTCCGCGCTCAGCGTGGAAGAGAAGGTCGCCAAGCTGCGGGAATATCGAGAGGCGCGCTACGAACAGCTCACCGACGCGGTTTACGCACGGCGGGGCTGGGACAAAAACGGCATCCCTACGTTGGAAAAGGTGCGCGAGCTGGGCATTGACTTTCCGGACGTGGTGGAGCTGATCAAAGAAAAAAGCGGCAGCTAAACGCCCGCACGCTAAAAAACCATTGATGGCGGCGCAGGCGCCCCCTGTGCCGCCGTCTTGCTTTGTGCGCCAAAAGCACGACCAGGGCTTTTTCACCCTGGCCGTTGCAAGCTATTCGGTTGTGATGAGCTGATCGCTTAGCTGAGGTAGTCTCGCAGGTTGTGCGCCAAGCGTGGGTGTCGCAAGCGGCGCAGCGCCTCTTTTTCCAGTTGGCGGATGCGTTCGCGGCTCAGACCGAATTTGTTGGCGATCTCTTCCAACGTGTGCGGCTCTCCGCCGCCAAGCCCGAAGCGCAAGCGCAAAATATGGCTCTGGCGCGGCGTCAACTCGCTGAGCACTTCCTCAATGGTTTCTTGGAGCAAATGTTGAGTGGCGGCCTCAACCGGACTGGGTGAGTCTTGGTCTTCGATAAAGTCGCCGAACTCGCTATCCCCGTCG
>JALSSH010000586.1 GCA_026984385.1 Ardenticatenia bacterium
TTTTGCGCACAAAGTTTGGAGCGACAAGACGCGCCGCCTCTATTTGCGTTTGCGCACCCGTCCCCGCGCGGGGCAGGCGCTCGGTGTGGCGGGGACGGCGCTCACGTTTCACTTTGTGGCGCTGGGTTGGGTCTGGTTTGCGCTGCCGGAGCTGGACACGGGTTGGCGCGTGTTGTTGCGGCTCTTTGGGGGGTGAGCGATGAAAACGTGGCGCTGGCTTTATCACCCCACCCCACCCTTTACCCGAGGTTTTGTGGGGCGTGTGTTGCTCAAAGCCGCCGTGATGGTCTTGGCGGTGAACGTGCTTTTTGTGGCGGCGAACCCCGTGCCCACGCTGGGACGTTTTTCCGCCTATAACGTACTTTTCCCGGGCCGCGAGCGTTTGCCCTACGGTGAGAACCCCGCCGCCGCCTACAACCTCAGCCTGTATTCGGTCGAGGCGATGTTTGCCTCACACACGCTCTCCCGTCCCAAGCCTGCCGACGAGTTCCGCGTGCTGGTGCTCGGTGACTCTTCGGTGTGGGGGATTTTGTTGCGCCCCGAAGAAACGCTTGTCGGCCAGCTCAACGCGCAGGGTTTGCGCATGAGCGATGGGCGACGGGTGCGGTTTTACAACCTCGGTTATCCCACGATGTCGCTCCTCAAAGACCTGTTGCTGTTGGACGATGCTATGCGTTATGACCCCGATTTGATCGTCTGGTTGGTGACGCTGGAATCCTTCGAGCAGGGCGGCCAACTGGATAGCGCCATTTTGCAACACAACCCCGAGCGCGTGCGCACCTTGATCGCGCATTACGGCTTGGCGCAAGACCCCGCCGATCCGCGCTTGGTGACGCTTTCCACGTGGGAAAAGACGCTGGTCGGGCGGCGACGTGACCTGGCCGATCTGCTGCGCTTGCAATATTACGGCGTGCTCTGGGCGGTCACCGGCATTGACCAGGAATACCGCGACGATTACACGCCCCGCGCGGTGGATTTGCCCGCCGACGAGAGCTGGCGCGGCTTTCGCCCGGGCGCGCTGAGCGCCGACGATCTGGCCTTCGACGTGCTGAGCGCAGGCGTTGCCCGCGCGGGCGATGTGCGGGTGGTGTTGATCAACGAACCCATGCTGCTCAGCGATGGGGAAAACAGCGACATCCGCTACAACGCCTTCTATCCACGCTGGGCCTATGACGTTTACCGCGAATGGCTGAGCGCGCATGCCCAAGCGGAGGGCTGGGCGCTGCTGGACTTTTGGGACGCGCTGCCCGAAGCGGAGTGCTACACAGATAGCGCGGTACACCTGACGCCGAAGTGCTCCGCCCGCCTCGCTGCCCGTGTGGGGGCGGCGCTCTTTGGAGGATAACAAGCGTGCGGGGAGCGGATCACGGCGTTTCTCGCCACTTATAAAGCGCGAAGTCCGGCGCGGCCTGGTTAACCCCCCCGCTCCAAATCTGCTCTAGCTGCTCCGTGACGAAAGCGTCCCATTGTGCCCAGTCTGCGGGCGTGTAAAGCGTGTTGTTGTCGCGCTCGTAGCGGCGTCCGGCCTCGTAGACCAGCAAGTAGTCGTACTCCGCGCGCCAGGCCTCGGCGATAGCCTGCGCGTTTCCCTCCCCGATAGTGCGCCGTGCGTAGTACCACCCGTCAATCAGCGAGTCCGGCACGCATTCGACCCGCTCGGGGCAATAAAGCGAGCGTGGCTCCCACAAAAAGCGCACCCGCGCCCCTTGCGGCAAAGTGGCGAGCTGATCCATCGCGCGCATGTGCCAGGGGAGCGCGCTCAGCAGATAGGCGCGGCGGTAGTCGTCCCGACCGGAAAAATAGATCGGGGCGCTGCTGTTGTTGAGGATGCGCGCGGCGTTGAGCGCGCTCAGCGCCAGGGAGAAGGCCAGCGCGCCGCGTAACACAAAGTGCAGATCGAAGGGCTTACGCGGCCAGCGTCGCAGCGCCTCGAACGCCAGAGCCAACGCCAACGCCAGCGGCCCGAAGAGGTAAAAGACCAAGCGCGGCTGTCGGCCCACTCCCGAGATCAGCGCCGCGCTGAACATCCACGCGGCGGTCACGGCGGCGGCCACGCTCAGCGCCAGCGCAGCGGTGCGACGTTCCGCTGCGCTCCATAGTCGCCACACCAGCAGCGCCAGTGGCCCCAGCGCCGCAAAAAGCGGCCCGATGTCCGCGCCGTAAAGCCCTGCGTTTTCCACGCCGAAAACTGTTGCGCTCAGCGGCAAAAACGGCGCGTGCCAAGCGTTTGAGGTGAAAAGCAGGCCGGAGCCGGGATGCCGATACCAACTTTGGCGCAGCGCGTCCATCTCGGCGGCGGGCGGGCCGAAGGGATAGAGCGGATTGCCGTAAAGCAGCGCGTTTCGCAGCAACCAGGGCGCGAAGAGCGCGCCCGCCGCCGCCGAGAAGAGCAACCCCGCGCTTAACATTGCCCGCCAACCGCGCCGCCGCGTCACCCCCAGCGTCACCAGCCCCAACGCCAACGCCAGCCACAGCGCGCTATATTTTGTGCCCAGCGCCAGCCCTGTGAACACGCCGGCCAGTGCCAGCAGCCGCTTGTCCTCGGTGTGGGCGCTTTGTTCCAACGCGCCCAGCGCCAAAACCCCCGCCGCCAGCGGCAACAGGTCCACGTAGGCAAAGGTCATTTCCCACCAGATCGAGGGCGCGCTCAAAAGCAGTGCCGCCGCCAGCCAGCCCACCGCGTGCCCGCCGCGCCGTGCCGCGTAACCGCCCACCGCCATCAGCGCCAGCGCGCCCACGCCCCAATGCAACACCGCCGCCCCGCTCAATTGGCCGATGAGCGCCAGTTGTGCGCTGTAGAGCATTTCCAGCAGTTGCGGGAAGCCCAAAAAGTGGTTGTGTGGCACGGCGTAAATGCGTCCGTGCGTCAGATACTTTTGCGGGCCGACCAGGTGATAGGTCAGCACGTCCCATTTGGTGGGCGGCAACACGGCCAACACCAGCGCCAGCCCCGCCATGCCCAGCGTGTAGGCGGCCAATCCTTGCGCCCAGCGTCCTTGCACGCGCGCGTTACGCGCCCAGGTGAAAAATTCACTTGCCCAGCCGCGAAGATCTCGCCGCACCCAAAGCGTCAGCGCGCTCAGCAGCGCTGCCACGCTGAGCGCGTGCAACCACACCGCGCCCAGCGCCAATATCCCCAGCGCCAGCGCCCCTAACCCAAGCAACGCTTCAGCGGCCAGGCGCTCGGCGATGCTCCAAAAGCGCGCGTTCACATCTCCGCGACGCAACAAGGCGCGCCCCAGCCCGCCCGCCAGCGCAAAAATCGCCACCGTGCTCGCCACGTCCAACGTTGCACTTCCCAGCGCGCCTACCAGCCCGAGCGTGATCGGCTTGTGCGCCCAGTAGTAAGCGGCCAACACCAATGTAACCCACAGCAGCGCGCCCAACGCTGCCGCTCCGTGCGCGCGGTGATCGTGTGTGCTTTTACTCATGTTCCGCTCCGAATGGTGCGCGTGTTTCCGGCGTGTCGGCGCTATTTTACGTTGGGCGCGCGGCGTGGGCGAATGCGCGGCATGGTATAATGTGGAGCGAGGGGACAACGAGGCAGATACGGTGAATAGTGAACCAAACGGGACGCTTCCACAAGTTGGAAATGTTCTGGTTCCCAAGCCTAAAATCGTGGCCTATCTTTTGAATCCCTTACACCCCAAAGGCGCGAGCAAAGCCAAGTTTTTTGTGGGCGGAGGGTTTTCCCGTGAGCATTGGGAAGAGTTGGCGGACGCTCTTCGTTGGCACGCTCGAAATTGTCCCGTTGTTCATGTGGAAAAGACGGAGCACGGCACGTTGTATGTCGTTGAAGGCGTGTTACATACCCCGAATGGCAGGCGACCTCTTGTGCGCAGTGTATGGCTAAAGGATACAGAAGCCCCGCCCCGTCTGGTTACAGCCTATCCGATTGGAGGTCACAAACGATGATCAAAGAACTCGACCAGGTGGCACTTGTCGCGCCGATTCCCGAACATGACCTGGAGCCTGGAGACGTGGGCACTGTGGTTGACATCTTCGCCGACGGAAAGGCTTACGCCGTGGAGTTCTTCTCGATCACTGGGGAAACGATTGTCGTGACCACCGTTGAAGCGGATCGCGTGAGGCCCGTTGCGTCAATGGAACGCCTCCATACCAGGCCCCCGAAAGCACGGACGGCCTAAGCGCTTCTGAGGTTCAGCGTGGGTCTATTTTATGTTGGGCGCGCGGCGTGGACGAATGCGGCGCATGACACGATACGATTGCCCTTTGGGCGCAAAAAAAGCGGGCCTGTTTAGGTAGGCCCGCTTTTGTGTAGCTATGCAGGAACGGTTACCAGACGGCCAACGGGATCATCTGGTTATGTGTGGTGTCGCCTTCTTTGAGGATCGTCATCATGCCCGCATCCACGTCGAACAAGTCCAGACGGAACAGATCGTCGCCGATGCTGTTGGGGTTGGCGAACCACTCGGCGGTTGCCACTTTTGACCCGTCGTAGCTGGTAGCTAGGCGGAAGAAACGCCCGCGCTCTACACGCTGGGCTTGCGTGCCCGGAGTGACTACGTAAAGCGCGCTGGACTCTACGCTGCCGGCGGCAAAGAAGAGGCGGTTGTTGGACGACCAAACATGTTGGAAAATGCGCTGTCCTGTGCCCATTTCCTTCACCATCAGCGGCTCACCGCCGGGGGTAGAAAGGTTGAGCAGCCAGAGCGTTTGATCCTGGTTCGGCGTGGTGGTGACAAAAGCCAACGTGTTGCGGTCTCGGGAAAGCATCAGCAAGCGCCCTTCGCTCAGCCGCTCGCCGAAGCGTTCGGCCAGCACGTGTTGCCCTTCCAGGATAGGCGTCACTGCTCCGTCCGCAGTCACCCAATAGAGGCTAACCGTGTTACGGGTTAGGCCGCTGGGCACGGTGATCAAAAAGCCCGTGCCGTCGGTGGTGGGGAAAAGATTGGCGGTGAAGCTGCCCGGGAAGTAACCGCCCCCGGGTTGGCCGGAAGCGATCTCGGTGGCCGCGCCGCCGGACATCGGCACGCTCAGCAAACGCCATTGGGTGGCGTTAGTTTGCTCGCAGCGTTCGCCTTCTAGCACATAAGCCGTGTCGCCTACACGCGCGACCGAGGCGTCCCGAATGCCGCAATCCACTTTGTCCAGGTCTGGGGGACGCACCGGCTCGATCGTAACCAGGGTGCGTTTCCCCGTACCGTCCCACCAGTCAATATCTGCTTCGCTGCCGTATCCCTTGCCGTCGGGGAACGTGCGGATCATCAGCGCGCCGTCGTCATAAAGCGCAAAGGCGGTGGTGCGCTCAAAAGTGGCTTGCTTTTCGCCGGTTTCGGCGTTGTAGAAGACCAAGTTGCCGAACGTGTATTCACGGTCTAGCACGTCGTAAGCGTAATCAATGTAGCCCGCGCGTTTGTGGTCCGGGCTAAACTGGAACGAGTTCGGCCCTGCGCAAGCCATGCGCGTGGCGTGCCCCAACAAAACATTGTTGCCGTCGGGACGGTAGAGCGTGATATCGCCATCCTTCGCGCCGGTGAAGATCACTGCGCCAGAGCCTTCCGCCGCCCAAAAATGTTGCCCGCAACGCTGCGCGCGGCGGTCAAAGACCCCGTTAGGGAAGTCCACGATCACGTTTGCGCTGCCATCGGAAGATAGCATTTCAAAAACGCCATCGTCGTTGGGTGTCCATTCCCAGACCAGCACGCGCGTGAGGTCATCTTGCGCGCGCGCGGCTTGGGGCAAACGTCCGCCGACCACCACAACCAGCGTCAGCCCCGCCACCAAGAGCGCAGCTATCGCAAGCTTTTTCATAGTATCCTCCCGTCTGCTCATAAAACCTGTATGACCCACTTTACTGTTTACCATACGCTTTGCGCAACCGAAGAGAAACGGGACTTTTGTCCCAATCTCGTTTGACACTCGCCCCCAAGCCGTCTACGATCAACGGTAAAGATACTTTTACACCGATAACCATCTTTGGAGAAGCCGACTATGCTGGTTAAAGATTACATGTCCCCCAACCCGATCACGGTAACGCCGACAACAACGCACAAACAGGCCACCGAGATCATGCGTGAGCACGATATCCACCACCTGCCGGTGGTAGATAAAAGCGGTAAGCTGGTGGGGATTGTGGTGGAGGACGATTTGCTGGCCGCGCAACCTTCCCCGGCCACCACGCTCAGCATCTACGAAATTCACGGGCTGCTCTCCCGTCTCCAGCTCAAGGAACTGATGCACAGCCCCGTTCGCACCACTGCGCCGAATTGCCCATTGGAAGAGGCCGCCGGCTTGATGTTGCGCGAAGGCGTGGGGTGCTTGCCGGTGATGGAAGGCGGGCAACTGGTGGGTATCATCACGGATACGGATATTTTCCGCGCGCTGGTGACGTTGCTCGGGGGCGGGCAGGAAGGCGCACGCTTCACGCTGCACACACCCGACGAGCCGGGTACATTGGCACAAGTGGCGCGCACGGTGGCCGAGACGGGCGGCAACATCATCAGCGTGACCGCCTGGCACGACAAGGAAGATGGCCGCGCTTATATCACCATCAAAGAGCAAGGCGCGAACTTTGAGGCGCTCAAAGCGGCGCTGGAAATTTTAGAGGGCGTTGAGGTGGTGGATATGCGCCGAAATCCCCGCTGCGGCAACTGACGCCCGAGCGACGTTGATGCAGGAGACGGTCAGGTGCGCGATTGCGCAGCGCCTGGCCGTCTTTTGTGCTACGCTCACGCGGGACGGGGTATGCTGAGAATATGACGCGCTTATCGCTTTTTCGGATCGCTTTTTTGGGGTTGGGGCTGGTGTGGGCGGCGGGGTGTTCGCTGAACATTGACGCGCCCAGCACGCCGACGGTGGTTGCTTCGCCCACGCTGGACGCCACCGAAATCGCGTGGCTGACCCCGCCCACCCGCACGCCTACCCATACACCTACCAAAACCGCCACGTCCAGCGTTACTCCGACCGGCACGCGCACACCAAGCGCGACCCCTTCGCCGACGGCAACACAGACGCCCAGCGTCACTCCCAGCCGCACCCTGACCTCAACGGCGACGGCCACTCCCAGCTCCTCGCCCAGCATAACCCGCACCCCAACGCGCACGCCCGTTCCCACCGACACGTTGCCGCCCGTGCCTTCTGCG
>JALSSH010000587.1 GCA_026984385.1 Ardenticatenia bacterium
GCTGCGTTGCGGCGCGCTGAACATGGCCGCGATGGCAGAAGCCGCCGCGTTGCTGCGTGGCACGCACGACTTCGCCACCTTCGGCCAGCCGCCGCAGGGGACAAACACCGTGCGCACCGTCTTTCGTTCCGAGCTGGAAACGGTGCAAACGCTGGTCCCTCAAGGTGTGCTGGTGCGCTACACCATCGAGGCGAACGCTTTTTTGTACCGCATGGTGCGGCGCATTGTGGGCGCGTTGGTGCGTGTGGGGCGCGGACAGCTTAGCGTGACGGAATTTGCCGAAGGCTTGGCCGCAACGGACAACCGTTGGCCGAACCGAACTGCCCCCGCACGGGGCTTGTGCCTGATTGGTGTACGTTACGACGAGTGAGCGGGGAGACGCCCGCCGGAGCTAGTGAAAATGAAGATCAAAACCTACACACCCAAGCCGGAAGATATCCAGCGCGAGTGGTTTGTGATCGACGCAAAAGACCAGACGTTGGGGCGTCTCGCCACCCAGGTCGCCGTGTTGCTGCGTGGTAAACACAAACCGATCTACTCGCCGCACATGGACGTAGGCGACTACGTGATCGTGATCAACGCGGACAAAATCCGCGTCACGGGCCGCAAGCTGGACCAGAAAATCTACTATCGCCACTCCGGTTACCCGGGCGGGTTGCGCCAGCGCACCTTGCGCGAGCAACTGCAACGCTTTCCCGAGCGCGTGATCGAAGCAGCGGTGCGCGGTATGTTGCCCAAAAACAAACTTGGGCGCAAAATGTTCAAAAAGCTGAAAGTCTATGCGGGCGAAAATCATCCGCACCAGGCCCAAAAGCCGAAAGTTTTCGAGCTGTAGGGACGACGAGGGACTAACCCATGAGTACACAATATTATGAGGGGATCGGGCGGCGTAAGACGGCTACCGCGCGCGTGCGCCTTTGGACGGGCGGCAACGGCACGGTGATCGTCAACGACAAGCCGGCGGAAGAGTTCTTGCCGCGCGAAGGTGATCTAGACTTGGCGCTAGAGCCGCTGCGTGCGGTCGGTCAGGAAGGCGCTTACAACATCACCGTAAAAGTGCAAGGTGGCGGTGTCACCGGTCAGCGCGACGCGATTCGTTTGGGCGTTGCCCGCGCGCTTTTGAAGATCGAGCCGGAATGGCGCAATATCTTGCGCCAGGGCGAATTCCTTTCCCGCGATCCGCGCGAAAAGGAACGCAAAAAGCCCGGCCTCAAACGCGCCCGCAAGGCCCCAACCTACACCAAGCGTTAAAAACGTCCCCCACTTCGGGGCACTCAACGCGACACAGGCAAACCCCCTGGCCGCCAGGCAGGGGTTTTGTCTGTTTGCGCCCCGCTTTGTTTAGCTTCGTATGGAGAGCGTGATATGGCTTTAGACTTCCTCTGGCCGCACCTAGACACGATTTTGGAGATAGCCGCGTTGGCCGAGACGGACAGCTTGCAGATCGTGAACGCGGAGGCTGTCGCTGCACAACATCATCCGCCGCTTAACCCGGATTTTGCGGCGCTGTTGGCCCAACGCGGTGCGTCGAACGTGTCCGCGTTGGCGCGCGTGCTGGGCAACCAATACCCCGCCGAGCACCCTTTGCGCGCTGTGTATCCGCTGGAGGACGCGCTCCACGTTGAGCCGTGCACGCTCGGGACACTGGCGCAGCTCACTTGGCCGCCAAACGTGCCCTGGACGGCGCTGGTGGTGTTGCCCTGGCCGCGTCCGGCCAGCTTTGAGCGCTTCCAAGAAACCATCGCCCACTTGCGCGCGCCGGAAGGTTGCCCTTGGGATCGCAAACAAACGCACCAGTCGCTGCGCCCGTATTTGCTGGAAGAAACCTACGAGGTGTTGGAGGCGCTGGACGCGGGCGATATGTCTAAGTTGCGTGAGGAGCTGGGCGATCTGTTGCTGCAAATCGTGCTCCACAGCCAAATTGCGGTGGAGACGGACGAGTTCCGCATGGCGGACGTGATCGCGGAAGTCAACGCCAAGATCGTGCGCAGACATCCGCACGTCTGGGGCAACGTGCATGTGAACGATGAGGAAGATGTCAAACGCAACTGGGATCAGATCAAGCAGGCGGAAAAACGTGCCAACGGTGAGGAAACGCCAAAATCCCGCTTAGAAGGCGTGCCGAAGGGTTTGCCTGCGCTGGCCCAGGCGCACGCTTACCAAGCGCGCGCGGCGCGCGTAGGCTTTGATTGGGAAACCGTCGCGCCGGTGGTCGCCAAAGTGCACGAGGAGATCGCAGAGCTAGAGGCTGCCGAAACACCCGCAGAGCGCGAGGCCGAAGTCGGCGATCTGCTTTTCGCGGTGGTGAACTGGGCGCGCTGGCTAAAGGTGGACCCGGAGGCGGCGTTACGTGGCACGAACGCGCGTTTTGCGCGGCGCTTTCAGCACGTCGAAGAGGGGGCAACGGCACAGGGCCGCGCTTTGCAAGATATGACGCTCGCCGAAATGGACGCACTTTGGGACGAGGCCAAAGCCAACGGTCTCTAGCGCGCCTTCAGCGAGCGTTGCTAGGCTGGGGAGCACCCGCTCAAATTAGCACCAACACCAGTGCTGCCAAGATAGCCCCAACCGATCCCCAAAACCAGTACAACAACGGGTTAGACCAATCCCAGGCTAATTGAGCACACAGGCACGGGAGTTCGTGTCGGCAATCCATGCTCGCACCCCTTTCCGCTACACTGATCGAATGGGGGCGATGTAAGCTGCCTTCACTTGGATCGTAGCAAAAAGGTGTATAGCGCGTCAAGCGCCCCTCTTCCCGTAAACCGCCAACAAAACTTGCCAGCGCAAGCAAACTCCGTTACACTGGATGCAAACCGGTTTATTCCCTGGTCACGAAGAGGCACGTTGAGATAGCCGACCGTTTGAAAAGGGAAAGGAGAGCAGACCGGCAATCAAGTTATTTGAGCGATTCACACACTACGCTTCATACTAAATCGTTAAAAATTGCTGGAGAGTATAACCATGAAAAAGCATCTGTCCTTAATTTTAGTGCTGGTAATGGTGCTCAGCGCCTTACCCCTTGCCGTTTCTTCCGCACAGGACGACACCCCTTCCCTGCTCATCTGGGCAGACGAAACCCGCGCCGGCGTGATCGAAGAACTCGGCGCCACCTTTGAAGAAGAGTACGGCGTGGACTTGGTCGTGCAGCAGGTCGGCTTCGGTGACATCCGCGACCAACTGCGCATCGCAGGACCGGCAGGCGAAGGGCCGGACATCATCATCGGCGCGCACGACTGGATCGGCGAGCTGGTGACCAACGGCTTGCTGGCCCCCGTTGACCTGGGCGATAAGGCCGCAGACTTCGCCGACGTAGCGATCCGCGCCTTTTCCTGGGACGGTGAGCTTTACGGCGTGCCCTACGCGATTGAGAACGTCGGCTTCTTCTACAACACCGACTTGGTGGAAACGCCGCCCGCCACCTGGGACGAGGTCGTCGAGATGTCCCGCGAGATCATGGACTCCGGCGCGGCGGAATACGGCTTTATCCGCCAAGAAGGTGACCCCTATCACTTCTACCCGATCCAAACCGCTTTCGGCGGCTACATCTTCGGCCTGGACGAGAACGGCAACTACACCGCCGACGATGTGGGCGTGGACAACGAAGGCTCGATTGCGGCGTTGGAGTTCATCCAAGGGCTGCTCAAAGATGGGCTGATGCCCTCCGGTTTAGACGGCGGCGCAGCCGAAGCGCTTTTCATGGACGGGCAAGCGGCCATGTACATCACCGGCCCCTGGAACATCGGCAAGTTCTCAGACGAGGGCGTGCCCTTCGCCATCGCGCCGATCCCCGCCGGCCCCAACGGTGACCCCGGGCGGCCCTTCATCGGCGCGCAAGCCTTCATGGTCAGCGCCTTCAGCGAAAACCCGCTGTTGGCCCAAGCCTTCCTGACCGAATTCATCGCCTCCGAAGACGTGCAATTGGCGCTCTACGAAAAGGGCAACCGTGCTCCCGCGTTGCTCAGCGCGCAGGAAAAGGTCGAAGACCCATACTTGGCGGCGTTGGCCGAAGCGGGCGCCGTAGGTATGCCAATGCCCGCGATTCCCGCGATGTCGGCGGTGTGGAGCGCCTGGGGTGACGCGATCACCCTGGCGATGCAAGACCCCAACGCCGACGCTGCCGAGCTGGCTCAACAAGCGGCGGAAGCGATCCGCGCGGCGGCTGAAGGCGAGTAAAACACATAGACTCCCGAACACTTTGAACGGGTTATTGCAGGGTCGGTGGGGTTTGCCTGCCGACCCTGTTGCTCATTAACGCGCTAAAAGGGGACTGTTCTGCCGTGTGCTGAGCGAGAGAAAGGAGTAAGCGGCATGGGGGCCAGACGCAACCTTGCCGCTGTGCACGATGGCTACTGAGCAATTGACCGCCAAACGCCCTGCTCCGGCGCTGACCGGCTCGGTGCTCAATATCGCGCTACGCCTGGCCGCGCTGGCGCTGATCGACGCCGTGACGATCTGGTTTGTGGGCGAGCTGTTGGGCCAGGAAGAGTACATCCTGACGGGCTTCGTGACGGTGATCACGCTGGGGCTAAACGCCATTTTCCTCATTGACGGACTATACCCGTACCGCTGGTTTTCGCCCGGGTTGGCTTTGTTGGTGTTGGTCGTCATTTACCCAACTGTTTTTACGATCTACATCGCTTTTACCAACTACCGCGACGGCAACTTGCTCACGCGCGCTCAAGCCGAGCAAGTATTGCTTTCGCGCACCTATCTTCCGCCCGACGCGCCTACCTATCGCTGGACGGCCTTCCGTTCGGAAGACGGCAGCCGTTACGCGCTCTGGTTGGTGCCGGAGGGCGAAGGTGAGCCGCTTTTTGCCGAGGAAGGCAAAGTCACGCCGCTGAGTGCGCTGAACCTGGGCGAGTACGCGCTGGACGAGGACAACGTGCCCACCACCCTCCCGGGCTGGGTGCGTTTGAAAAAGGCCGAGACCTTCAAATTGTTGGACTCGGTGCTTTCCAAAACCCAGTTCGGCAACCCGCAGCGCGTGATCATGCTCAACCCGAAAAATCCGGTTAAGCAAGCGGGCGAGTTCCAACCCCAATACACGCTCCAAGCGGATGGCTCGCTGTTGGACAACGAAACGGGCGTGCTCTATCAGCCGATTGATGGCACATATACGCCGGTGGACGGGCCATATAAGGACGCCGAGGGGCGCGTAACCGACGCAGACGGTAACCCATTGCCGGTGATCCGCCCGGGTTATTACGTCACCATCGGCTTGGGCAACTTCAAGCGCCTTTTGACCAACGAGAAGATCCGCGAGCCTTTTGTGCGCGTCTTCATCTGGACTTTTGCGCACGCCTTTTTCACGGTCTTCTTGACCTTTTGGCTGGGGCTGGGGTTGGCGCTGCTTTTGAACGTGCCCTTCACGCCCGGGCGCGCCGTGTTACGGACTGCGCTCCTCGTGCCTTACGCCATCCCCGCGTTCATCAGCGTTTTGGTCTGGCGCGGGCTGCTCAACGAACAGCTCGGCGTGATCAACAAGACGCTGATCAATGTTTTTGGCTTGGAGCACGGCCCGCGTTGGACCTCCAGCCCCACCTGGGTCAAGATCGCCATTTTGTTGATCCAGCTTTGGCTGGGTTTCCCGTATATGATGCTGATCACCACCGGCGCGCTGCAAGCGATCCCTTCGGATATCTACGAAGCGGCTAAGGTGGACGGCGCAGGGGCGTTCCAACGCTTCCGCTTCCTGACCTTGCCGTTGTTGTTGGTTTCGGTCGGGCCGTTGCTGATCGCCTCTTTTGCGTTTAACTTCAACAACTTTACGATTGTGGAGCTTTTCAACAAAGGCGGCCCGCCCATCTCGCCGGACAACCCCGCCGGCCATAGCGACATCTTGATCACGTACACTTACGAGCTGGCCTTTGGCAGCGGACGCGGGGCGGATTACGGCTTTGCGGCCACCATCAGCATCGTGATCTTCGTGATCGTGGCGATCATCACCTATTTCAACTTCCGCTTTACCCAGGGGTGGGAGGAGGTCTCGGAAAATGTTTAGCTTGCGCGCTTTGTGGCAAAACAAAATGGTGCGAGATCGTTGGCTGGGATATTTGGCGCGCCTGATGCTCATTTTCCTGGCGTTGTTTTTCGCCTTCTTCCCCATCTTGTGGATTGCCTCAGCGTCCCTCAATGAAACCGGCACGCTCAACACCCAAAAGCTGATCCCGCGCAACTTCGGCCTGGGCAACTACGACCGCCTGTTGCACAACGATTTGCACCCCTTCCCGCTGTGGATGTGGAACTCGATCAAGGTTTCCAGCATTACGGCGGTGCTTTCCGTGATGATCAGCGCGCTGGGCGCGTATGCGTTTTCGCGCTTCCGTTTTCGGGGGCGGCGCGGGCTGATGCTAACGATCTTTTTGGTGCAGGTGTTCCCCAATTCGCTGACAATTGTCGGCACGTTTTTGTTGATCCAAACCATCGGGCGGCATATCCCCTGGCTAGGGCTGAACGCGCACGGCGGCTTGATCCTGGCCTATCTGGGCGGAGCGTTGGGGATCAACACTTGGTTGATGAAGGGCTTTTTTGACTCCGTCCCGCGCGAACTGGACGAGTCCGCGCGCATTGACGGCGCTTCGGACTGGCTGATCTTTTGGCGCATCATCTTTCCGTTGGTACGGCCTGTGTTGGCGGTCGTGGGCATCCTCACGTTTATCGGCACATACGGCGACGTGATCATCTCGCTCACGCTGCTCAAGGACAAAAACGTGCAGACGCTCGCTATCGGGCTGAACCGCTTTATCAGCGACAATTTTAACCAGGAATGGGGCGTCTTTGCGGCGGGCGCGTTGATCGGCGCGATCCCCATCGTGATCCTGATCCTGACGTTTCAACGCTTTTTTGTCAGCGGGCTGACCGAAGGCGCGGTGAAAGGATAGAGGCGTGGAATTCCTTTTCGGCACATTTGCGACGGACGAACTAAAACTCATTCACCACCGCGCCGCGCGGCGCGGTCTGCAACATCGTTTCGAGATTCGCCCGCGAGACCCACTCCCCGCCCAGCCGATCCGCCTGGTGGTGTGGGTAGGCGCGGACGTTTCCGCCGATCACGTAGCGTGCTAC
>JALSSH010000588.1 GCA_026984385.1 Ardenticatenia bacterium
CGCCTGGCTGCTCAGCGTGCGCACTGCCTCTTGCACACAATCACCCAGTGGCTGGCTCTCACGCTCCAGCACCATTTGGCCCTGCTCCATCCGCCCAACGTCCAAAATAGATTGCACCAGATTGAGTAAATAGGCGGTGCTGTTGTGTGCGATTTCGACCACATCAATCAACAGCGCGGTGTCGCGTTCTTCTTCCAACAGCTCATGCAACATCATCAAGCTGCTGGCAATCGAGGTAATCGGGTTGCGCAGGTCGTGCACGATCATGTTGCTGAGTTCTTGGCGCAAAAGCTCTTGGCGGCGCGCTTCGCTCACGTCACCCCACACGACCAACCAGCCCAACAAACGCCCTCGCGGAGCGTAAACCGGTATGCATCTCTCGCGGAGATAGCGCGATTCTCCGCTCAGCGTTTGCACGAACTCTCGTTGGGTCACGCGAGCAGGTGACAAGGGACAACGTCGGGCATAGGCGCGCAGCTCTTGCGGAGAAAGACCGGTGAGCTGTTTGACCCGCAACGGGGCGGTGTGGCGCAGCCAGCCCCAAAAATTTTGTCCCACGCGGTCTTGCAGCGGCTCTCCGAAAAGTTCTTCGGCAGCCGCGTTGAAGTGTTGCAAACGCCCACGTTGGTCGAAAAGCAGTACCCCGTCCGGCAATGCGTCCCAAGCAGTTTGCAATTGGCGCAAAGTGGCGCGGATCGTGTGATGCCGTTGAGCGTTACGCAGAGCCAACGCAGCCTGGCGCGCCAGCAAAGGCGCGTAAGTGGACGCCTCCTCAGAAAGGGTGTGCGCAACATGTGTCCACAGCATGAGCGCACCTAGCATCTCGCCATTGGGCAAGCGCAAAGGCAGAGCGTAAAGCCGCTCGCCGCGTTCCGGCGCGTCTAACGTCAACCAAGGAGCTTCCGGCGCAGCTCCCAACGCTTGACGCAGCGTGAACGTGTGCTCGGATAGCCAGCGCGCGACGTGCGTGGCTTCATTTTCCGGACGCGCGGCTAAAATGCGCGGAGGCACGTCCTTTTGCTCCGTGAGCAAAAAAGCCGTGCGGTGCGCGTGGAAAAGTACCGCGAAATGCCGCATAATCGCCCCGACGATGCGCCGTGGTTGCAACGTGGCATGAAAATCTTGGAGTGCATCGTCAACCATCGCCCAAAGAGGCGGTATCGGCGCTTGAGGCAACGTTTGATGGTTCTGCTTGCCGGCCAGTGTCATTCCCTCTCACAAATCAGCCCCCGATCTCATTGTAGTTCGGCTTCCCTTGCGGTCGCACGGGTGTATAGCAGAGCTACCATGTTGTTCACCGACCGTCCTACGCCCACACACCGCCAGGCAGGCGCGGTAAACCAGCCCCATTATAATTGAAATATCATGTGGGGACTATTGGGCTACAATCCCAAATTTTAACTACCACAAGTCTACTTATGGGGCACAAAACGTGAAAAACGCCAATGCGTAAAGAGATTAGCAGGGCTTTTTACGAATTTCGGAAACTCAAACGGGTTTGGCAGCGTGCTAAACGCTGGCAAAAAGCCGCGTTCCTTGCGCTCGTGGGGCTAAGCGTGGTGGGAGGCGGACTGTACGCCTGGATTTTTGCGGGGTTGCCCAGCCTAGACACGCTCCAAAGCGGCGTCGCTTTGCCGACCACCACGATTTACGACCGCCAAGGGCGGCTGCTTTACCAGATCACCGACCAAAGGCGCGGGCTAAACCGCACTATCACGCTGGACGATCTGCCACCGTGCGTAGTGCAAGCCACGCTCGCCACCGAAGACGCCAATTTTTACCATCACCCGGGAGTAGATGTGCGAGGGATACTGCGCGCGTTGTGGCTTAACGTGCGCGGCGGAGAGGTGGTAGCCGGTGGCAGCACCATCACGCAGCAGGTGGTGCGCAATCTGTTTCTGGACCCTGCCCAACGCCAAGAGCGCACGCTCCGCCGCAAGTTGCGCGAAGGCGTGTTGGCGCTGGAACTGACCCACCGTTATTCGCGGGATGACATCCTGGCGCTCTACCTCAACCAAACCTATTACGGCAACATGGCCTACGGAGTGGAAGCCGCCGCCTGGGCATATTACGGCAAAAGCGCGCGCGATCTGACGCTGGCCGAGTGCGCGATGCTGGCCGGTTTGCCCCAAGCGCCCGCCGCCTATAGCCCGCTCACCAACCCGCAAGCGGCCAAAACGCGCCAACGGGTTGTGTTGGACTTGATGGTTAAGCAAGGCTATCTGAGCGCCGCTGAAGCGGATCGGGCTTACGCCGAACCGATCACTTATGCCGCAACGCCCTTCCCCATCCATGCGCCGCACTTTGTGGCCGCCGTGTGGACTCAGCTCCAGCGTGACTATCCGGAGGCTTTGCGCGCGGGTGGGTTGGAGGTGATCACCACGCTGGATTTGGACTGGCAGGAAAGCGCCGAGAGCGTCGTCCGACGCCAGATAAGCGCGCTCAACAACCCGCCCTCGGGCGAACCGCCACATAACGCCCATAACGCCGCGTTGGTGGCGCTTGACCCTTACACCGGCCACGTTCTGGCGATGGTCGGCAGCCCGGATTATTTCGATGAGAGTATCCAAGGGGCGGTGAACGCGGCGCTGGCGCCGCGTCAACCCGGGTCGGCGCTCAAGCCGTTGACGTATGCCGCCGCTTTTGACCCCACCCAGCCCGATCCCTGGACACCTGCCACGATGATCTTGGACGTGCGCACCTCGTTTGTCACGCGGCGGCAAGAAAGCTACACGCCCTCCAATTTCGGCTTGGTGGAACATGGGCCGGTGCTCGCGCGAGAGGCGCTCGCCTCTTCCTACAACATTCCGGCGGTGGTGGCGTTGGAGCATGTGGGCGTGGACGCGCTGATCCGCCTGGCGACGCGCTTGGGCATCACCACGCTGGGCGACAGCACCCGCTACGATCTGGCCTTGACGCTGGGTGGGGGGGAGGTGCGCCTGCTGGACTTGACCGCTGCGTATGGCGCTTTTGCCAACGGTGGCTACCGCGTAGACCCCGTCTACATCCTGGAAGTGCGCGACCGTGACGGCCACGTGCTTTACGAGTGGAAACCAACGGCCCGCCGCGAGCGAGTGCTCGACCCGCGCGTTGCCTTCCTGATCACAGACATTCTCAGCGACAACGAGGCGCGCATCCCGTCCTTTGGCCCGGGAAGCGCGCTCAACATCGGGCGCCCCGCCGCTGCCAAAACGGGCACCACCAACGATTTCCGCGACAACTGGACGGTCGGCTACACGCCGAACTTGGTGGTCGGTGTGTGGGTGGGCAACGCGGACAATACCCCAATGGTGCAAGTAAGCGGCATCAGCGGAGCGGGGCCGATCTGGCACGACTTTATGCGGCGGGTGTTGCGCGGTCAGCCAAAGCTGAGCTTCTCCGTGCCGCAAGGGGTGACCCGCGCGGAAGTTTGTGCTACGTCAGGATTGTTGCCCACGCCGTATTGTCCGGAGACGGTTTGGGAGTGGTTCATCGAGGGCACGGTCCCCACCGAGCATGACACACTCTACCGCCCCTTTGAAGTAGACCGCTGTGCCGGCGAGGTACGGCTTGCCGACGCAAATACGCCGCCTGAATGTCGAGAAGAGCGCGTTTACCTTGTGCTGCCACCACAAGCACGCGACTGGGCACAACGGAACGGTGTTCCTCAGCCGCCCGCAGAAAGTGGGCCAGCCGCGCAAATCGTCCAAGCGGAGCTTTCCGCAGTGCGTTTGCTTTATCCCGACCCCTATACGATCTTTCGGCTCTCGCCCCAAGTGCCCGCCCAGAACCAACAAATTCGCTTGCGGCTGGTGACGCCTGCCGAAACGGTGCGCGTGACCTATTGGCTGGACGGCGAGCCGTTGGCAACGGTGAGCGAAGCACCCTTCGAGCACTGGTGGCCGCTGCAGGTGGGGGTCCACACGCTCTACGCAGAAGTGACGTTGCAAAACGGCGACACGCTAACTACCGACCCTGTGCCCTTCCAAGTCAAGGCCTGGAGTGCGCCCGAATAACCCGCTATGATGCGGGCAGAAGAAGTTATGCTAGACTGGGTGCGAAAAGGCGTTGGGTTGGAACGAAACGAGCGAAGCTACCGTTGGCGATGTGGCCGATAGAGGTAAACGCATATGGATGACGACGATTTTCCCGTTTTGGACGATCCGGAGGACGAGGACGACCCCAACCATACCGAGCACGACAATCCTTTACCTCCTCCCACGCCGCCCGGAGGAGACGATCAACGCGATGAATACGGACGGCCCTGGCTCGGCCCCGACGAATCGTCTTTTAGCGACGAAACGTTTTTGCGCGCTATCAAAACGGCAATGCACAGAATACGTGCGTTTTTGCTCCTCCATAAGGACGAGCCGAAAGCTATCGCGGCACGATTGAGCCGATTTGAGCGCGTCATCAGGGCCGCCGCAGCCCACCAAAGCCCGCTTCGCCGCGATGTGATTCGGTTGGGGCTGGCGTTAGAGCCGCGCTATTGGCTGGCCGCCGGACGTGTCGAAGAAGGGTTTAGCTTCTTTGGACATTTGTTTTCTTATGCGCGAGACTTGGGCGACGCACAGCTATGGGGCGAGGTGTTGACGGTTTGGGGACAATATCAGTTTTTGCTCCGAAGGCGAGACGCGGGACGTATAGCCTTCGAGTGGGCGTTGGAGAAGATCGCGGAAACCGACCGCGCCGACCTCCGCTTGTTGTTGCAGGTGGAAGTTTTTAACGCGCAGGTGTTCCAACTTTCTTCAGAACAAGCCGAAGCCCAAGCGGCGGAATTGTTGGCCGAAGCCGCGCGGCTGAAGTTTCCGAACGTTCGGGGACGTGTGTATTTGTCCCTGTCGCGCCGCTGTCAATACGTGGATGACCGAGCGCACGCTTTCGAATATGCACAGCAAAGCTTGTGCTATTTTTACCCCGACAACACGTTGGAGCTGGCAACTCAGGCACTCGGTGGAATGTACATGAACCTCACCACGCGCAGCGACACAACCGATGCCCTTTCCAACACCTACACCGATTATCTGTTCGCCAAGTGGGAACAGTTCGTCGAGCGCAACATCAACCCCTGGTATCGTGCGGCGGCTTTGCATGTCCAAACCCATCAACTTTATCAGCAAGGATATTATCAACGTGCCGGACGGGTGATCTTGCGTGCTTGGCGGGCGTATTGCCGCATCGCAGACGAGTTGGGGAAGGCCCAAATACGGCACATGGCGGGGATGGTGTGCCTCAAATTGGGAGCATGGGAACAAGCCAGCCACTATTTTGTCAAAGCACAAGCCCACTACGAGGCACTTGGGGAAACGCTGCAAGCGTTACACGCCCAACACGCCGCCGCTTATGTCCCTGTGGAGCGCGCCGCACAAGAGCCGAACGTCCAACTTGCGAAAATGTACTTGCGCTATGCTGAGATACGTCTTTTGGCGACACGTCAGGCCATCGAAGAGCGCGTGGCGACCTCGGAGATGAAAGAATATATGCTCTCACTGATCGACGAAGATATTGCTGCCGTCAAGCGACGCTTGGCTTGTGGCACGAGCAAATGGGGCAGACAGTCGGCCAACTAACCTTCCTCCTGCGGGGCCAAAATGCCGCTAAACACGAGCTGGGCAAGAGAAAATGTCTTGCCCAGCTTGTGTTGTGGAAATATGCCCTAGGATTTACCCGCCACCACACCCGGGCATGATCGGCAGAGGGCATACCGGCGGCGTATAGTTCGCGTCTTGGTACAGCGTATGCGAAGCCAGGAATTGCCCACCTTCCACACGGGCGCTGTTGTGTTGCGCGGGCATGACGGCGAACACTGCCGCCACCGCCACCAACGCCACCACCAATGTCACCACCACGATATAGCGTTTCATGTGCACACCTCGTCTCCCACTTTTGGGGCGCGCCCTGCTGCGTGGCCTGCGCGGCAAGGGAGCGCCCGCGCCTGACGATGACGCGCGTCGAAGTGCTTTCAGCATCGCAGAGGTGAGGGGCACTTGGCGACCCTGTAACGGTCATTTTGCGGACAAAAAACGGTCAGTGCGGGGAAAAGAGGAATGCTGCGCGTGGATAGGAGAGAAAATTAAGGCACGTCGGCGTGGTTTTGCACACTGGCGCGCGCAATGCGTAACACGTCGCGGGTGCGCACGGTCTCGCGGGTGATGCTGATCTCTTGCATTCCATGCCAGCCGAAGGTGGTCATATATTTCACAGTCAGCGCGCCGCGATAGTTAGCCTGCTGTAAATCCTCGACCAGTTGGATCAGGTCTACCGTGCCCAGATCATGGGCGGTTTGGAGCTGTCCACGCCGTGCCTGGCGCACGTGCACATGGGCGACGTGCTCCAGCAGAGGCAAAATCTCGCGGCGCACAATGCCCTGGGCGGCGAAATGGGCATAATCCAACGTCACGCTCAGCCCGGGCACCGCTTCCAACAACAACAGCGCTTGTTCCGGACGTTGGGCGACCGAGTCCATGTGTGGTTCAAAGGAAAGTCGTAAGTCGGTTTCTTCGATAGCAGAAACCATGCGCAACAGCGCGGGCACGGAACGCGCCAGGCTGTGCGCGGGGCCGTCCGGTTGCAAAATCCCGGGCGTGATGGTGATCCCGGGCGTGCCCAGAGCGACCGCGAAGGGAATCAGACGTTGGAAAAGCGACAGATGGGCTTCTCTGCGGGCGGGGTCCGGCGCGTTGATGTGCGGAAGCAGCAAATACAAGTCCGCGATCTGCAAATCAAAAGCGGCCAACAAGGTTAAAATGCGTTCAGCTTCGGCCTGAGGGTGAGCAGCAGCCTGGCGCACGTCCAAATGGGGGCCGGAGCCGAGGTCTACATAGCGAAAGCCTAGCCGGGCAATCGTGCCGACGGCTTCTTCTAAGGGCAAATTGTTGTATGCCCAGGCATGGCAGGCGATGTGTAGCTCCGGCATGGTGATCTTCTCGTGTGTGGCCTCGTGTGGCTTGCGTACTGGGAGCGGGGGCAACCCCGCCACGTTTGATTATATGCGGGAGCGGCGTCGGGGGCTACTTTTTGCCACGAAGAGAGAACCAACGGAAAAATTCGGGGAGAGGCGACGGCACGACCACAATCGCATCGGGTGA
>JALSSH010000589.1 GCA_026984385.1 Ardenticatenia bacterium
AACGGTCAGATCAACACCGCGAGTTTTGTGCACCTTTACGAGCTGCAAGGCACAGCCGGCCAGGAAGTCACGATTGTTATGCGTGGCATGGGTGGCTTGGACGCTTACGTTGGGCTGATGACGCCGGACGGCGATGTGTTGGCCGAAGACGACAACAGCGCGGGCGGCCTGGATGCCCAGATCACGATCAAGTTGCGTGAAAGCGGCACATACTTGATCGCGGCGACGCGCAACGGATTGGATAGTGGGACAACAGCAGGCAGCTATACCCTGCAAGTGAGCCTCAGTCAACCTGCGCCCGCCAACCCTGCATCGTCTTCTGGACTGAGCGGCTTCGGCGGTTTGCCCGGGCGCGCTATCGCAACGGACGCGGGCACGTTCTATCTGCGCGGCAATGGCGCTTCGGCCAATCCGGAAAAATCCCCGCCTTTGGAGGCCTTCTTGGGGTTGGATAGCCAGTTACCCGGGATGGGCGCGCGCTTGTTCCCGCCTGCCTTCACTTTGGGCACTTCCGATCTGCGGAATTGGTTTTCGCAATGACTTGAGCACAAGGGGGAGAGGAAAAACACTAGCCATCACAATCCCATTCCCCTCTGTCTGGGAAGGTCACCCCCGACCTTCCCTAAACTTTTTTGGGAGGTAGTGGTCACCAACCCAAACGCACCTTCAGCCGCTCGATCACGTTGTAGATAATCGGGCAAAGCCCCATTCCCTTGACAATTTCCGGCATCAACCAACGAAAGTCCGGTGTAAAAGCGGGGTAATCACGGCAGGATTGCGGGCGAGCGGGATAAAGCGAGCAGAGGTCGCCTTGCAGAAAGGGGCAAGGCGAGCAGCACAGCACGCCCCATTCACCTTCGCGCGCGCCGGCTTTTTTGTCCACGTAGCGGGCAACAACGTCTGGGGGAGAAAGGCGCAAAGCTCGCGCCAAAGGGGGAACGTCTGCGGGCGTCAACCCAACGGTGAGGTGCCGGCAACAGTTTGCGCAGCGTGTGCAGTCAATATGTGCGCTAACCTCAGCGGCGATCGTCTCAACGAGCGAGTCGAGCGCGGCATCCGGTCGCCTTTCGCGTTCCCACACCAAATCTACATAGTGCACAAAGGCCTGGGTGTCGTCGTGATGAGCACGCGCCAGGGCCGCGATGCGTGTCAGGTCGGTTTCCAGCGGCGGCCAAACGCCCATCATGCGCCTATTCCGAGGAGGGATCGGATTGGTCGGCCTGTTTAGTACGCTGGGCACGCACTTGGAGCTGTTGCAAAATTTCGGCAAAGGTGGTGCTGAGGAAATTGGTCAGTTCGTCGGACTCTTCCATTTCCTCTTTGGCTACTTCGCGCATGGTGGCGATAAACGTTTCTTTGTCAATTATGCCTTGTTGGATAAGCAAACGCGCCAGCGCTTTGGCGATCACAAAGCCGTCTACGCCGCGTGCGCCCAAACTGGCGAGGCCGCCGAACAGATCGCCGAAAATCTCTTGGGTGGTGCGGATATCTTCTTGCACGCTATTTCTCCTTGCACGGCTGTTTCACTCCGCTATTCGGAAGTGCTGTTGATTGTATCGCGAACGGCAGACTTCGCTACGGATTTGGGCCTGGGAGCACGGGCGGGTTAAGAGCGTTGTATATCGAAATAGCCGTCGGGATTAATTGGACTATCCGCGTTGTTTTTGCTTTGGTGTAAAATTTGCCTCTCCCGCCCCGATCGTGATACGATAGCAGCAGTTCGAAACCTCCGGTTATGGGTCGTCGGATGTGCATGTGCACATGGAGGCGGCGTTGAGCATCCCCGCTCATCGAAAAGTGCCTGTAACTGCGCTATCCGCTAATTTAGAAGCGTTGCTTACGGACAAAAACCATGCTTTGGAAACATTATCATACACCCTCAACGGTGCAGGAAGCGCTTGAGTTGTTGCGTTCCTACCAGGGGCGTGCGCGCGTTGTCGCAGGCGGCACAGATTTGTTGCTCGATATCCGATTCGGTAACGTGCAAGCACCCGAAGCCTTGATAGACATTACCCGTATTGACAAGTTGCATCAGTTGGAAGCCGACGAGACAGTCCTTTACGTGGGCGCGGGTGTCACCCATGCTCAGATCGCGCGTTCCGAACTCGTGCGCAGCCGCGCAGCGTGTTTAGCGGAAGGATGTGGCGTGGTGGGCGGGCCGCAGGTGCGCAACGTGGCTACGTTGGGCGGCAATGTGGCGCACGCTTTGCCCGCCGCTGACGGCACAACCGCGCTCACCGCGCTGGACGCCGAGGCCGAAGTCGTCCTAGACGGCGAGCGGCAATGGCTGCCTTTGCGCGAACTTTATCAAGGCCCGGGCCAGTCACTGCTCGATCATGGGCGCGATCTGCTGTTGCGCTTCCGTGTGCCGCTTTGCGGCGCAAACGAGGGAAGCGCCTTCAGCCGCATTATGCGCCCGCAAGGCGTGGCCCTGCCGATTTTGGGCGGGGCGGCCTGGGTACGTTTGGACGAAAGCGGCGCCCACTATCAAGACGTGCGCGTTTGCATCGGGCCGGTCGCCAAAACGCCCACCCGCGCCACCGCCGTCGAGGAGGTGTTACGCGGCCAGTTGGTGGACGACAGCGCCCTAGAGCGCGCGGTCAGTGTGGCGCTGGAAACGTTGCACCCGCGCACCAGCAAATATCGCGCCACCAAAGCCTATCGTCGGGAGATGATCGCGGTGATCTTGCGCCGTATTCTTCCGCGCGCCGTCCAACGTGCCCGCAGCAGCGCCGCCGTCCCCCAGGTTCGAGCGTAAAGGAAAGGAAGCGCCCAAATGAGCAAGCTACAACTCACCGTCAACGGCAAATCCTATGAGGTGGACGTGCCCGAATCGCGCATGTTGGCCGAAGTGTTGCGCCAAGACTTGGGGCTGACCGGCACGAAAATCGGCTGTGAGGAGGCCGAATGCGGGCTTTGCACCGTGCTGGTCAACGGCACGCCGGTTACTTCGTGTGTGTACCCTGCTTTCCGCGCACAAGGGGCGGAGATCGTCACCATCGAGGGGCTGAGCGAACCCGCGCCTGCCGCCGAAGCCGACCCCATGACCGAACTCAAATTGCACCCCTTGCAAAAAGCATTTATTGAGCACGGCGCGGTGCAATGCGGCTTTTGCACGCCCGGGGTGATAATGACCGCCAAGGCGTTGCTCGACGAGGACCCCAACCCCGACGAGGACGCGATCAAAGCGGCGCTCAAAGACACGCTTTGCCGCTGCACCGGCTATAACAGCATTATCAACGCGGTGAAGTCCGCCGCCAGCGAGCTGCGCGGTGAGGGGCCGATCCCTTGGGGCGGGGTGGACGCGCAATTGCCGCCGCTCAAGGTGGTGGGGCACTCTGTGCCACCGCAAGAAGTGGTGGACAAAGTCACCGGCCACGCCAAGTACGCCGACGATTACGTTTTTGAGGGGATGCTTTTCGGGCGCACATTGCGCGCCGCCTATCCCCACGCGCGCATCAAGCGCATTGACACCAGCAAAGCCAACGCGCTGCCCGGGGTTCACGCCGTGCTGACCCATGAGGACATCCCCGGGGACAACATTCACGGGCTGATCTACGACGATTGGCCGGTCTTGGCAGCGGAAAAAGTGCGCTACATGGGCGATCCGGTGGCGATTGTGGCGGCGGATACCGAGGAGATCGCCGCCGAAGCGTTGGGGTTGATCGAGGTGGACTACGAGCCGTTGCCGGTGGTCAGCGGCCCGCTCCAAGCTGCTCAGCCCGACGCGCCGATTGTGCATGAGGAGTGGAAGGGCGGCAATCTGCTCAAACATATCAAAGTGCGGCACGGTGATATCGAGCGCGGCTTTGCCGAAGCGGACGTGATCGTGGAGCGGGAGTATCACACGCCCACCACCGACCACGCCTTCATGGAGCCGGAATGCTCGCTTGCCGTGCCCGCCGGCTATGACGCCGAACACCCCAAGTTGACCGTTTACGTCGGCTCGCAGATCCCCTATGAAGATCGGCGGCAGATCGCGCGGGCGCTGGCCTTGCCGGAAGACCAAGTGCGCGTGCGCGGCACGCTGATCGGCGGCGGCTTCGGGGGTAAGGAGGACATCGCCGGACAAATCCACGCCGCGCTTTTGGCCCAAGCGACCGGTCGCCCGGTCAAGATGCGCTATACGCGCCAAGAGTCGCTGCTCTTCCACCCCAAGCGCCATGCGACTGTGATCCGCGTGAAAGCCGGAGCTACACGCGACGGACAACTCACCGCCGTGCAAGCCGAGCTTTACGGCGACGGCGGCGCGTATGCCAGCCTTTCGGACAAAGTGATGACCCGCGCCACTACGCACGCCACCGGCCCTTACGCCGTGCCCAACGCCAAAGTGGACTGTTACGTGATGTACACCAACAACCCCCCTTCGGGCGCGTTTCGCGGCTTTGGGGTCACGCAATCGGCTTTTGCTGTCGAGCAGACGATGGACATTTTGGCCCAAGAGCTGGGCATCGATCCGGTAGATTTTCGGCGAGACAACGCGCTACGGGTCGGCGCGACAACGGTCACCGGCCAAGTGTTGCGCGAAAGCGTCGGCTTGCTGGAAACGATCAAGCGCGTAGCGCGTGATATGAATCGGGGCGATCCGGAAAGTTTCCTTTGGGGATGGCGCGAGGGCAACAAGGCTTACGGTTGGGGCTTTGCGTGCGCGTATAAGAACACGGGCTTGGGCGGCGGTGCACCGGACCGCGCGACCGCCGAGGTGGAAGTTTTCCCGAATTCCACCGCCGAAGTGCGCATCTCCTCGGCGGATATGGGCCAGGGGCTAAGCGTGGTGCTGGCCCAAGTGGCCGCCGAAGAGCTGGGGTTACCGCCGGAGCGCGTGCATGTGCTGCTTTCCGATACGGACCTGACGCCGGACGGCGGCCCGACGACCGCTTCCCGCCAAACGTATATGAGCGGCAACGCGGCCCGCTATGCGGCGGACGCGGTGCGGCAAGCGTTGGCGACGGTCGCCGCCGAGCATTTGGGCGTGGCGCCGGACGCGCTTGTCTTTGCAGAGGGGCAGGTGCGGGCGAATGGCTCAGCCGTGCCGTTGGGGCAGGTGGTGGAATGGATGCGCGCACAGGGGCAGGACGCCAAAGTGCGCTACACCTACGACGCCCCCAAAACCCAACCGCTGGGCACAGGTGGAGATATGCACTTTGCGTTTTCCTTCGCCACCCAAGCCGCTTTTGTGGAGGTGGATTTGGAGACCGGCGAGGTGCGCGTGCTGCGCATAATCGCTGCCAGCGATGTAGGGCGCGCTATCAACCCCAAGATGTTGGAGGGGCAAGTCGAGGGCGGTATCGTGATGGGCATGGGGAACTGCCTCACCGAGGAGTTTATCATGGAGGAAGGCGTGCCTTGGAGCACGTTCCTAGCGCGCTACCGCGTTCCGCACATCACCCAAACGCCCAAGATTACCTCACACATTGTGGAGTCTCCGACCGCTGAAGGCCCGTTCGGCGCAAAGGGCGTAGGGGAGCTGACCTCGATCAATCCCTCGCCCGCCATCGCCAACGCGGTCTATCACGCAACGGGCGTGCGGGTCTACCGCATCCCGATTGACCAAGACGCGCTGCTACGCGCGATCAAGGGCGGCAAAAAGGAAGTGCACGCCACTTGGCATGATGTGAAATAGCGCCGTCTTACGGCGACAAAAAGCGCTCTGTCTCGGTTTGCTGAGCGGGGCGCTTTTGTTTTTTCAGGCGCTGTCCTCTGTCGGTGGCTCGGCGGGGGTCTCTTGCTCGGCGGTGTCCGCCTCCGGTGTGGGAGCTTCCTCGGGAGCGAGTGGCTCGGGCGGCGTAACCTCGGAGAGGTCAATTTCCGGCGGGGGCACAGCGTTCGGGTCGAAGCCCTGCGCCGCTTCGTGCGTGATCATCGTAATTTTGCCCTCGATAAACGCGCCTTCCTCGGTGGAAATGGCCGCCGCGGTAATGTCTCCCCAGACGCGCGCGGTGCGCAGCAGTTGTACTTTTTTCCCGCTGACGTTCCCGCGCACCGCGCCCGCGATGGCGACGTTTTTCGCGTGGATGTCGGCGGTGATTTTGGCCGTTTCACCCACCAACACGTTGCCGTCAATTTCTAACGTGCCCTCAAATGTGCCGTCCAAGCGCACATTGCCCTGGCTGCGCAGCTCCCCGCGCAACACGGCGCTGGCCCCGAGCACCGTTTCAAACCCGACCGGTTGCCGCACCGAAACAATAGGTGTAGGCGGCGGGAACGCACTACTTTTACCGGCGGGTTGTTGTTTGCTGCGACCACCCCAAAACGCCATCGCTGCCCGTCCTTATGCTGTGCCAACTCGATTGATTGCGTGTTATTAGGGACTATACTCGGCGGTGGTGTCGGCGTCAAAAAACGCGCGAATGTTTCCGATTCGCCCTTGTCAGCGCGGGCGAAGGCATTACAATTTTTACGGGTATGGGAAACACACGCAACAGGCACGGTCGCTACCATGAGACAACCCCCAACAATGCGCAAACTCTTGCTCCGTCCGGCACGTGCCGAAGACGCTCCCCGCGTGCAACGTACATGTTGGCCGGAACAACCGTTAGGCAAAGTGGTGACTTTGTTACAGCGTGCGGAAAAGCTGCGCAAAAAACGGCGTGGGCTGGGCGTGGTGGCCGTTCGCGATGGGGTAGTGTACGGGTTCGGCATGTTGACGCTTTGGCCGCGCGCCGCGGAAATTAGCGACCTGGTAGTCAGCGCTCGTTATCGCGGGCAGGGGGTCGGCACGGCGATCATCCAGTTCTTGACCGAAGCGGCACAGGATTTGAACGCGACCATTGTGGAGATCGGCGTGGCGCTTTCTAACACACGGGCACTAGCGCTTTACCGTCGCCTGGGCTTTCGTGACTATCGCACAATCCAGGTGGATTTGGGGCAGGGACCGGAGCCGGTGCTCTATTTGGAGAAGGCGTTTTCCTCCCAGCAGGGGCAAAGCTGAGCAGAGAGCGTGCCTCAGCCTTGGTAAAGTTGCCGCACGTCCGGGTCTTCGGGGTCGGGA
>JALSSH010000590.1 GCA_026984385.1 Ardenticatenia bacterium
GCGGCGGCGCGAGCTGCTGCGCTCGCTCCGCGCCAATGTTGAGGAGCTGACCGGCGTCCAGGTCAGTGAGTCGCCGCCCGAGCCACGCAAAGCCGACGACCGTCCCAGTCCGCCGGTAGTCACGCCGATAACCACCATGACGATCGGCCCGCTGACGATCTACCCTGGGCGCTATCAGATCGCGGTGGACGGCAAGCCGATTGACCTGACGCCGACCGAATTTGACTTGCTGCTCTATTTGGCGGCGCACAGGGGGCGGGTAGTGCCGTGTGCGGAATTGGTGCGCGAGGTGCGCAACTACACGCTGGAAGAGCACGAGGCGCGCGAGGTCATCCGCCCCCATGTGAGCAATCTTCGGCGCAAGCTGCGGGCTTCCGGCCAGAACCCCAATATCATCGTGAACGTGCGCGGCATCGGCTATCGTTTGGCCGAGCTGGACTGAGCCTCACCGCGTTTTTCCCGAGCAGGGCGGCAGTAAAGCCGCGCAATCCGTCACAGCCAACCGACCCCATCATCGAGCGGGGCGGGTGGGGGCGTGGTAGGTGGCTCTGGGCGGAGCGGCGCGATGATCATTGTGCCCAGCACGCCCGCCGCAAAACCGCCGATGTGTGCCCAGAACGCTACCCCGCTACTCTGCGCGGTCGGCACGCTCAGCGCGAGCATTCCGTTGGAAAGCTGCGTTAGAAACCATATACCCAGAAAAACAAACGCGGGCACCGGCAACACAAACCACCAGCCGATCAACAGCTCCACGCGGTTAAACGGGTAGAGCAAGATATACGCGCCCATCACGCCGGAGATCGCGCCGCTTGCGCCAACGGTCGGCATCAGCGAATTGGGGTTGGTTTGCACGTGAAACCAGGTGGCGACCAACCCACAGCCCAGATAGAAGAGCAAAAACAAGGCCGAGCCGAAGCGCCGCTCGATATTGTCGCCGAAAATCCACAAAAAAAGCATGTTTCCGGCCACGTGCGCCAACCCGCCGTGCACAAACATCGAGGTGAAGATCGTGTAAAGATCGCGCCCGTGAGAAATCTCCAGCGGGATCGCGCCGTAATGGGTGATGAAGCGTTGCAGTTCCGGCAAAGGCAACGACGCTTCATAGAGATAGACCAACACATTGAGCACCACCAGCGTCGTGACCACCACCGGCACGCCGCGCGCGCCGCGATTTTCATCTCCGATCGGGATCATGGTTTTACTCTCTTTTATAGCAAAAGTCCCACCCAGAAGGCCGTTCTTCTAGGGGGACATTCCACACCAACGCCAGCGCCTTTTGGCGAGACGCCGTCATTTTTTGCGCACCACGTCCACGATCTCATAGCCGTTCGCTTCGGCCCAGGCTGCGACGCGCGTTCGTGCTGCGGTGTAACTCAATGGCCCTTCGACTTCCCCGTGCCAAAAAGGCTCGTGATAGACCAGCTTTCCTTTGCGCAAGAACTTGACCTCGTGCAAATCCAAGTTGCCGACGGCGGGATAGTCGGGGTCGAAAAGTTGAACCCACAATATCGCCGATTTCTTGCGTGGCTTGGGAGACACGTTGCCTCTCCGAAATGTGCTCAATCTTCCAGCGGCTCAGCCGAGAGCAAACGCCGCACTTTCGCCACCAAATCGTGGTGTAAAATCGGCTTGGGTAAATAGTCCGTCGCGCCGGCGTCCATGCCGTCCATCACGCTCTTGGCGTCCCCGCGCGCCGAAAGGATCAAGATCGGCACGTCGGCGGTGTCCTCGCGCCCGCGTAAGACACGGCACAGCTCGATCCCATCCATCCCGGGCATCATCACGTCCAAAATGATCAAGTCCGGCGTTTCCATCTCCAAAACAGCCAACGCCTGGTTGGCGTCTTTGGCTTTGAGCACCTCAAAGCCGCCCCGCTCCAACATGATCCCGATCAGGGTCAAGGCCCCGATTTCGTCGTCCACAACGAGAATTCGCTTCATTACAACGCCCCGCTTTCCTACAAGAAACCTGACCGAGCGCACGCGCCCATGCGATGCTAACCTAAGTTTAGCATCAAACCATGTTTGCGCAACCGCCTCATCCATGAAAGTTGCCCGAAAGCTAGGCGGGCGGCAGCTCGGCGGGGACAAGCGCTACGCCCACCGTCCCCGGCCCACTATGCACGCCCAAAGCAGGAGAAAGCTGTGCGGTCAGCCACTCGCGTACAGTATATTGTGCTTCCACCAATGGGCGCAAATGCTCGGCTTCTTCCGGCGCGGCCACGTGCATCAGCGCCGCCCGCACCGCGCTACCTGCCGCGATAGCCGTGCGCGCGCTCACTTGCACCGCAGGCGCTCACGGCTTGTCTCTCTGCGCGTTAACGCTATTTTACGAAAAAATTCACATTTCCTTTTTTGTTCTGTTTTATACTGGTAAAGGTTACGCAGTTGGGTTGGTGTTTTGGCTTGACAAACAAGCCTGAAACTGTTGTCTTCTCGTTCAACTGCGTGAATGCTGACCGAAATAAAGTCTCTCTTACCGTAGCGGGTGCAAGGTCGCACGAGAAAGGCAGTAAATCATGGAGTATCAACCCTTTGACCCCAACGCCGAAGTGCTGGGCCGCAACCTCAAAGCGCTCATCGCTGGTACGGGCAACAACATCTTGGATGCGCTGAAACGTCACGGCATCACCAACATTCAAGACGACCAGTGGTATCCACAAAGCGCTGTGCTCGCGGCCCTGCAAGAATTCGGGGGAACGGCGAACCTGGTTTCTGTAGGAACGCAGGTGATCAAACACACTGTCTTTCCTCCGGAGGTGGACAGCGTCGAGAAGGCGCTGATGACAATTGACGTAGCCTACAAGATGAACCACCGCAACGGTGACATCGGCTACTATCGCGCCAGCGTGCAAAGCCAGCGCCATATCGTCATGGAGTGTAAAAACCCTTATCCGTGCGACTTTGACTACGGCTTGATCTACGGCGTGGCAAAGCGCTTTTTGCCTGCTGATGGAGACTTGATCGTGGAACACGAGCAAAACGGCTCATGCCGCCACGAAGGGGCGGACGTTTGCGTCTATCACATAACGTGGTAGTTCAAGCAACCTTCAGCGCTGCGGTTGCCTCAGCCCGAGGCAGCCGCTTTTTTATGGCGTGGCAATGCGCAGAGCAGCAAATCTCCTTCAGCGAGGTTGCTGCTCCATGTGGAAGCGCAAGCCGTCCCCGTCTGCGTCCACACGCACGACCGTTCCCACCGAAGGGGTTTCTTGCAACAGATATTCGGCCAACGGCTCGCGCACGTGGCGCTGAATGATGCGCCGCAGTGGGCGCGCTCCCCATTCCGGATGCTCGTTTTGCGCCAACAACCAGCGCTTGGCCTCGGGCGTAAACTCCAACTTCAACCCGCGCTCGGCGGCCAATGTGTACTCTTTGCGCAACATCAAATCCAAGATTTGCGCCAAGTGCTCGTCGCTGAGCGGGTGGAAGATCACGATCTCGTCCAGGCGGTTGAGGAACTCCGGACGGAAGGACGCGCGCACCTCTTCCATCACGGCGTCGCGGGTGGTGTCGTCAATCACGGTTGTTTCCAGGCGGCGCGCCCCGACGTTGCTGGTCATAATGATCACCGCCTCGCTGAAGTTGGCGACGTTGCCCTGTCCATCGGTCAATCGCCCTTCTTCCATCACTTGCAAGAGCACGTCCAGCACGCGGCGATGTGCTTTTTCCACCTCGTCGAAGACCACCACAATATACGGCTGTTCGCGCACGCGGTCGGTGAGCTGCCCGCCTCCCTCATAGCCCACATAGCCGGGCGGCGCGCCGATCAGTCGGCTGACCGTGTTCTCGTCCATATATTCGGACATATCCAGTTGGAGCATGGCGTCTTCGCTGCCGAACATGAATTCGGCCAACGCCTTCGCCAGCTCGGTTTTGCCCACGCCGGTCGGCCCCAGAAAGAGGAATGAGCCGATCGGGCGCTTGGGGTCTTTGAGGCCCACGCGCGCCGTTTTGACCGCGCGGCTGAGCGCGAGCACCGCCTCGTCTTGGCCGATGATGCGCTCGTGCAGGTGCTCGACCATGCTGGCGTAGCGGGTGCGCTCGTCTTGGCCCAGTTGCGCCACAGGGATGCCGGTCATCTGCGCGGCGGCGAGCGTCACGTCTTCCGCGTCCAAGACCGAGTCCGCCACTTCTTGGCGAAAGGCCAAATGCGTTTGGTCGCCCAAGCTAACCAGCGAGGCCGCGCGGTGCAAAAGATGCTCGGCGCTGAGCGGAAGCGGCGTGCCGCCCAAATAGCGCTTGGCGAGCTTGGCCGTCACTTGCAACGCTTCATCCTCCACCGTGATCTCGTAGTCGGCGGCGATGTGCGGGGCGTGCACGCGCAAAATCTCGATCGTTTCGGCCACTGTGGTCGGCGGCACGCGCAAAACCTGCGTATTTTCTGCGATCGCGCTGATATTGCGCAGCCGCTCGTCCCAAAGCCCCTGGGTGGTCGTGGCGATGATCACGGGGTCGGCTTCCAAAAAAGCCTTTTGCACAATCGGCGCGGCTTTGGGGAATTCGGCTTTGAGCGCGCCGCCGAAAAAGCGATGCACGTGTGGGAGGAAAAGCACGCCGCCTTTGGCGCGCTGCAAACCTTCGCGCAACGCCTTGAGCTGCCTTTCCAGCAAGGCGCGTTCGTCAATTTGCACCAAATTGGCGAAGTTTTGCGGCCCTTTCCCTTCGGCGATCAGCAGCGCCAGGCTGTAGGCGAGCGTGCGCTTGCCGACCCCGTTCGGGCCGAGCAGGATCACGTGGCGGTTGACCGTTTGGGCCAACATCTGGATCAGCTCGCGCAACAAGTCCTCGCGGAAGTAGACCGCCTCCAACGCGCCACTGCGCGCCGCCGCGACCAAGTCTTCGCATGTTTCGGCGTCCACGCGGTGTGTTGCGCCACCGCTGACCGCCGCCGAAGTCAGCATATCGCGGATGGCGCTCTTGGTGATGCCGAACTGGGCCAACATGCCCGCCGTGCCGACTTCGCGCTCGGTCATCACGCCGAGCAGGTGGTCGGTGTCCACCGCCTCCGCGCCGAGCGCCTGGGCGACGCTCAGCGCCTCGTCCAGCGCCACGATCATCGCGGCGCTCAATTCGGCCAGGCGTCCGTCCGCGCCCTCGTAGAAAAGATCGCCGCTGCGGTCACGTCGGCTTTGCACGGCCAGGCGCACGGTGCGCTCCAGCCGCTCCAAATCCACCGCGCGGCGCTCGGCGAAGTGCGCCAACACCTGCGCCGCCGCTGTGTTTTGGCTGCGGATCAACGCCAGCAAAGCCGCCTCCGGTGTCAAAAGGGGTTTGCCGAACGCGGTGATGATATCTACCGCGTCGTCCATCACTCGTTGCGTATCGGGCGTTAGCAAATGGGGGTTCAGCTTGCTCACCAGCACCTCCGGCGGGAAAATCTGCGCAGATAGCCCTGCACGCACGATGTTAACACGTCCGCGCGGATGGAGCGAGCGGTTTCGGTGCGTTTTCGGGGCTTCGCTCTTGAGTTTCCGCACCGGTGCGTTGCTTTTGTTTTTTCTGCGCGCACGGCTCTACCGCAACTTGCGCGGAGTCTATCCGTACAATAAAATTGAGCGCTATATGATGAAAGTTCATCTATTCACTTAATTTTGGTGACGGTAAGGCCTTTGGCGTGGAACAAAGGGGGAACGCTGTGGACGCTTCTCAAAGTGCTGTTGTGCCCTGGCACACCACACATCCTTGGAAACGGCTTTTTTTTACCATCTTCGCCGGACAAGCCGCCTCGCTGTTGGGCAGCCGTTTGGTGCAATTCGCGCTGGTGTGGTGGTTGACGCGCAAAACCGGCTCGGCGGTGGTGCTTTCTGCGGCCACATTGGCCGCGCTGCTACCGCAAATCGTGCTCGGGCCGATGATCGGCGCGTTGATAGACCGTTGGCCGCGCCGCCGCGTGATGATCTTGGCCGACAGCGGGATCGCGTTGGCGACGGTGGGGTTGGCGGTGCTTTTTGCGCTGGGCTGGGCGCGTGTGTGGCATATTTACGTGATCATGTTCATTCGCTCTTTG
Organism: Ardenticatenia bacterium; assembly: GCA_026984385.1. Taxonomy (GTDB): domain Bacteria; phylum Chloroflexota; class Anaerolineae; order Aggregatilineales; family Aggregatilineaceae; genus JALSSH01. The sequence continues at coordinate 6,007 of JALSSH010000590.1, forward strand.
GGCGGTGCGTTTCACTGGCCCGCGATGCAGGCTTCCACCTCGCTCATGGTCCCCAAAGAGCATTTGGCGCGCGTCTCCGGCTTGAACCAGACTTTGCAAGGGGTGGTGGGCGTGGTTGGGCCGCCGCTGGGCGCTTTGGCGATGGAAGCGCTGCCGATGCAAGGCGTCTTGGCAATTGACGTGGGCACGGCGGCTTTGGCGGTGTTGCCTTTGCTGCTGATCGCCATTCCGGAGGTGCAACGCGCCGCCTCGCCAAACAAGCGTGGTTCGGTCTGGGCGGACTTTCGCGAAGGGTTGCGCTATGTGCGCGGTTGGCCCGGCTTGGTGGTGTTGATCGGGCTGGCGATGGTGCTCAACTTCCTTTTTAACCCCACCGGAACGCTGATGCCGCTTTTGATCACCCAACATTTTGGCAAGGGAGCTTTGGAGTTGGGCTGGATGGACTCGGTGTGGGGCGGTGGGATGCTGATCGGCGCGCTGACCTTGAGCGTGTGGGGTGGTTTTAAGCGTAACATCGTCACCTCGATGAGCGCATTGGTTGGTTTGGGGGTGGGGACGTTGGTGGTTGGCATCTCGCCGTCAAATGCCTTCGGCTTGGCGCTGGCGGGCATGGGGCTTACCGGCGTGATGTTGCCGCTGGTCAACGGCCCGCTGATGGCGGTGGTGCAAAAAGCGGTGGCGGTGGAGATGCAAGGGCGGGTTTTTACCTTGCTCAACAGCCTAACCATGCTTGCCACGCCTATTTCGCTGGCGATTGCCGGCCCTGCGGCGGATGTGCTCGGCGTGCGGGTGTGGTATTGGCTGGCGGGCGGGGTGGCGATGGCGATGGGGGTGGCGGGTTTCTTCATTCCTGCGCTGATGAACATCGAGGAAAACAACGCTGCCGCGCCTGCAGCGATGGCGGCCTCTTCGGAGGCCGCGTAACAACAAGAAGC
>JALSSH010000591.1 GCA_026984385.1 Ardenticatenia bacterium
TTTTGATTACGGCGAAAGGTGCACGGCGTCGTCCGGCAGGCGCTGACCTGCACGGTCGTAGGCGGGTAGACGCGCCATATCCTCCAGCCGATACCAGCCCAGCGCGATCTGCCAGTCGGCGGGCAAGGCGCGTGTTTCCAGCGTTAGGCATTGGGGCACGATCTCGTCCGCCGACCACGCGCCGGTAGGGTAGGCGGACGAAATGTCCGCTTGGGCCAGCAGCGCACCGTCCGCGTCCAGCACGTGCGCAAAAAGCACGTAGTCGGTTTGCATCGTGCGCAGCGCGAGCCAGTCTGCGCACAGCTCCACGTTTGCCCCTGACGCCGTGATGCGCCAGTTCACCAACCCGATGCGCGCGCCGAACGTGTAGACGGGTTGAGCTTCGCGGCGCGGGCCGTGTATCGCCAGCCGCCCCACCAGCGGGGTAACCTCACGCCCCTGGGCGTCGTAGGCGGGCAAGGCGGCTTGTGCGGCGGGGTCAAAGAGGCCGGCGATCAGCGGCCAGACGGTTTGGGGTGGGGCTTCGGGCGGAACTTCCAGCGTGTAGTGCTCGGCCCACAGCTCGCCGGGCCGCCAGTCGGTGGCAAGCAGGTTGCCGGTGGCGGGGTAGCTATCTCGCCGCACGAGTTCGCTCCCTACGGTGTGCAAATACACGGTCAAGTCGCGCTCGGCGGGGCGCAAAGCGCGCCAGTACAGCGTCACGCGCACGCTTTCCCCGGGCGCGACGCGCGGTTGGGCTGGCGAGAAGCCGACCAGCTCGGCGTACTGGCCGAAGTGGTAGGCGAGAGGGTGGGCAGGTGGGCCGTCGGGACGGGCGGGGCGGTAAGCGGGCAGGAAGTACGCCAGCAGCGCGACCGTTGCCAACACGCCGAGCGCGCCGCTCAACGCCAAGCTCAGCGGAACGCGCCAGCGCTTGGGCCACCACGCCGAAAGTCCGAGCGCCAGCAGCGCGGCCCATGCGCCGACCGCCGGCAACACATAGCGCCCCTGGTTGCCCGACCAATGTGTGCCGACCAAGTAAACCAATGCCCCGAACCAGCTCAGCGCAAAGCCGCTCAGCGCCAAAGCCTGCCAACGTGTGAGCGCGTCCGCACGGTGGGCGCGCGCGGCGAGCGCCCGTCGGCTCAGCCCGAGCAACGCGACGACGGTCAGCGCGTCAAAGGCGCGGTAGAGCCAGGGCGCGACGGCGACCGCGCCTCCGCCGAAACGTGCCCATAGGGTGCGGTAGGCGAAAGGGGCACGTCGTAGGCCCGTTTCTAACACAAAATGCCCGTCGCGGATCATTTCTGCTTCCCATGTGAAAGCAAGGGCGCGCTGATTGGCGGGATCGCCGTCACGGAGCGCGTTATGCAGATACCACCACCCCCCAACCAGCAGCGCCATCGCCACGATTAGCGGGACGTGGCGGCGGCTGTGCGGATGTGCGAGCAGGATCAGGCCGGTGAAGGCGACGCTGAACCCGGCGCTGGTTTTGGTGAGCATCAGCGCGCCGAGCAAGCCGCCCCAGGCCAGCGCTTCACGGCGGGTGAGCGGACGGCACGGCAAGCGTAGCAGCGCCCACAGGTTCAGCGTGCTGAGCAGGATCAGCAGGTTGTCGTTGGTCACCACGCTGTTGAGATAGGCCAGTTGCGGCCAGAATGCCACAACGCCAAGCGCAAGCAGCCGACGATCTGGCGCGCGCGGCCAGAGCGTGCGGAACGCGCCATACGCGGCGAGCACCGTTCCCGCGCCGAGCAGCGCTTGAAACGCGCGCATCAGGTGCAACGTGAAGGCGGTCGCGCTGTGGGTGTAGGGGAAGGCTTCGGCGCATGTGTGCAGGAAGCGGTTTTTGTTGTCGTTGCCGACTAGGTGGATGCGCGCGCCGTAGTATGGGTTCAGCCGTGCGCTGAGCGCTGCAAAGTCCGCGTCGTCCACTAAGCGGGCGATGGGCGTCAGCAACAGGTAGGCGAGCGGCGCTTGGTGATACTCGCCGCGCGGTTGCGCGTAGGGGTCGGGCAGCGCGAGCGTGCGGGCGAGCGTGCGCGCGTAGCGGTAATGCTCGACCTCGTCCGGCCCTTCGAAGATCGGCCCCAAGCTGAAGCCCAGCGCCAACAGCAGGTGCGCCAGCACAAGCGCCGCCACGATCCAACGTTCGCGGCGTGGCGTGAGCGTGAACAGGGGAGGGAGGCGTAATCGTCGCGTGTGCATGGGCGGGATTGTAGCGCGTGGACTATGCGGCGCAAAATCCGCGTCGGCGAACGAGGCTTACCTGCCGTATAATAGACGTGATGGCACTGCACCATAGCGCCCGGCCAATGTGGGATCGCGTGTCGCCCGACCCTGGCCGCGTGTTACAAGCGAGTGAGCGGATCAACGCGGAGAAAGGGAGACGAACTGTGTCCACACGAGGAATTTACGACCGAGAAGGGGAAATGCTGGGCTATTTGAGGGGGGCGCGCGTCTATGATCTGGAAGGTAACCACACCGGCGAGTTGCGCGGCCAGACGATCTACGATCTGGGTGGGGAACGGCGCTGGTTGGTGGATCGAGATGCGCTGCTGGACTTGAGCGGCAACGTGATCGGCTATTTAGGCGAACAAACACCACCGGAGGTTTTGTGATGGCACGGAAAAGCAAGCATAGCGCGGCTTCAACAGAGGAAGCCGCTCCTAAGCTGAACGCAATGCGTTTTTTGGAAACGCAAGGCGTCGCCTATGAGGTCCATACTTACGAGCCAAGTATTACCGACGGGATCGGCGCAGCAGAGGCAATGGGCTTTCCGCCCGGGCAGGTGTTCAAAACGCTGGTCGTGCAACTGAAGGGCGGAGATTATGCGCTGGTGATGATCCCCTCGGACCGCACGTTGGACCTGAAGCGCTTTGCGCGCGCTATCGGGCAGAAGAAGGCGACCATGCCCTCGGTTCGCGGAGTGGAAGCGGCCACCGGATTGAAAAAAGGCGGCATCGGCGCGCTTGCGCTGACCCATAAGCACTGGGGCGTGTACCTGGACGAGAGCGCGAAGCAGTACGAACAGATTTTGGTCAACGCGGGACGGCGCGGGGTCAATTTGAAGGTGGGTGTCGAGGACTTGGCGCGGGTGCTGAATGTGCGTTGGGTGGAAGCGAGCACACCGCCGTCAGAGGAGGCAGGCGGCTAGGGGCACAGATCACCGACCGCCTCGCTCGGAGGCGGCGGATCGCGTGCAGTCACCGTTTGGGGCGCGCCGCCGCGCGCTGAAAAGCGCGCAACGCGCGGCACAGCCGCGCGTAGGCCGTGCGGAGAGCACGGCCAGGCGGCGCGCCCACTCCGGCGAGCGCGCCATTGCCGCGTCTCGTTAGCTGCCGATAAAGCGTTTGAGCTTGCCCGCTAGGTTGCTCAGAGGCAGTGTTTGCAGCCACACCTTGCCTGGCCCGGTCACCGTCGCCAAGAACAGCCCTTCGCCGCCGCCCAGCCAGTTCATCATGCCCTTGACCATGGTCACGTCGTAACTGCACGTCGGCTCGTACATGGCGATATGCCCGGGGTCGATCTTCAGCTTTTCGCCGGCGGCCAGCTCGACCATTTGCACCTCACCCGCGATCTCCACAAAGGCTACACCCGGGCCGGTCAGCTTTTGCAAGATGAACCCCTCGCCGCCGAAAAGCCCTGCGCCCAACTTTTTGCGGAAATGCATCGAAAGCTCCACCGACTCCTCGGCGCACATAAAGGCGTCCTTCTGGCAGATCATGCTGTGGCCGGCCTTCAAGTTCAGCGGGATGACCTTGCCGGGTGCTTCCGGCGTGAAGGTGATCATGCCGGCAGGTGCGCGGCAGGTGTAGGTGGTCATAAAGAAGCTCTCGCCGGAAAGCATCCGCCCCAGCGATTTGCCCAAACCGCCTCTGCCGGACGTTTTCATCTCGATCCCGTCGGTCATCCAGGCCATGCCACCGGACTCGGTGTACATAGCTTCGCCCTGCGTCAAGCGCACTTCCAGCGCTTGCATCACCGTTCCGTGAATGGTGTACTCCATTTTTTACTCCTTGTGCTTACGTAAGCGCCCTACTCCGATGTGTACTGTGTGCTTGTGACTAAATGCACAATTGGGGTGCTGCGTAGAAATTCGCGTCTGTATTGTAGCACGATCGGTGTGTTATCGGGGGCAGTGCGCCCCGGGCAGACGGCGGGTCATCCAGCCACCCAGCGCCACGAAAACCGCCACCACCCCGAATAGCCCCCAGTAGGGGATGACGCGCAGCAAAGCGCCCGCGATCAGCGGCAAAAACGAGAGCGGCAGCAACAACAGCGCGTTGACGCCTGCATACGTGGCGCGATGTTCGGCTGGGGCCAGCTCCAGCAGCGCGCTTTGGAAGCCGACGATACGCCCGTTGATGACCGCCCCGCCGAGGAAAAAGGTCGGCAGCAACGCTTGCCAGCCCCAATGCCCCAGCGCAATCGCCGAAAGCGGCGTCAGCGTGGAAAGGGTGGCGCATACGGCCAACATCCGACGGCTGCCGTAGCGGTCTACCAAGCGCGCCCAAAGCAAATTCGCCAGCACGCCGCCGCTCACCTGCACCAGCAAAAAGCGTCCCACCGCATAGGTCGGCGCGTTCAGCTCTTGCGTGGCGTAGACGATGTAAAAGGGCAGCGCCATCAAGCTGAAGCCGGTCAACAATTGCACGCCGATCAGCGTTTTGAGGTGCGCGACCGTTTCGTGCACCTGCCGCTGATAGTCCGCCCAAGAGCGACGCGGCGGGGTTTCGACGCTCACCGGCTCGCGGATCATCCAAAAACCGAGCGAGGCGACGCCCAGCGCCAGCGCGGAAAGGCCGAAGAGCATGGCGTAATTGTCCGGATAGGCGTAAGTGCGCAGAATGTATTTGGCGAGAAAGGCCGCCGCAATCGAAAGCGGGGCCGCCAGCGCCTGCCTGCCGCCGAAGAATGCGCCCCGCCGCTGTGGTGGGATCACCTTGCCGATGATGTCTGTGTAGGGGATATTGCCCAAGCCTCCGCCTGCGAAAAACACGGCCAGCACGGCGACCAGTGCCCAAGCCAACGCCATCGGGTTTTCCGCGCCGATGGCGTGGATCAGATAGGCGAGCACAGCCCAACTCGCCGTGCGCAAATAGATCGCCAACATCAGATAGGGCATTTTGCGCGGACGTGGCTCGATCCAGCGCGCCACGAAAATTTGCGGCAAGGTGGCGGCCACGCCGAGCACGGTGGAAAGCCCGCCGACCCAAAGCGTGGAGCCGGTCAGGCTGGCGACCAGCGCCGCGATGACCATATCCGGGCTGGTCATAGAATAGCCGAAGGCCAAAAATGCGCCGTGCCACAACCCACCGATGAAGTTGCGCAGCGAGTAGCTTGGTGCGGAGGGGGAAAGCGTCTCGGTTTGGGTGCTCATAAGGTCGCCTAGATGTGGTGCAATGTCCCGCTAACGCGCCCCATTCTACGCTCCCTGTGCAGGATGTGCCACAATTGGTGAGACACTGCGCGCAGGTATGCTAAGAAAGCTCTAGTAGGGAGTGCGGGCAAAGATGGCAAATCGTAAGCAGAACGAACGGCGATTCCCTCAGTGGGAAGATTTGCCAGATGGCGGTAGGCGTTACTATCGGATTCGCAAAGGCCGTGTTTAGGGCTACGCGCGTTATGTAATGAGGTCACGGTGAGTTTGGTGCAAGAAATTTATGACGGTAAGGGACGCTTAATTGGTCTTCACCAAAAGTATCTGGTAGATACCGGCCATCAGATCATCAAGGTCGAGGAAGACGACGCATGATTACCCAAGACGCGGTCGTGGAAAAGATTCTGGCGCACCTCAACCACGAACTAAGCGAAAGCGAGCTTGTCCAGTGGGCGGAAGACGCTTTGCTTATGGTGTTGGAAAGCGACGTCGACGCGCCCAACGAAGACGCGCTCTTGGACACGCTGACCTACCTGGCCGCTGCCGACTCCCCGGGCTTTCCGCTTTCCTGGGCGGTACTGAGCGCCTTCCTAGAACGTTTTGGCGTTAAAGTGCGTGTGGTCACCGACGCGGCTTGACCGCGTCCTTTTCCCTATGGCACGCTCACTTGCGCTTGCTCCATGAGGATATCCGGCACATCCCAGCCTTTTTGTTGCATCAAGTCGTAAAAGGCACGGCGATAGATCAAGCGCGCTTCCACCCTCACCGGAGCGGCGGCGCTTTCTGTCAACGCAAAGGTGAACTCTGCCGAGCGCGTTTCCAACGCGGCTAGGCGCGTGTCTTCCAGTACGCGCGTTGGATTCCAATATGCGCCGCTCGGCGAAACTTCCGTCCACACTTCCTCTAAGATTTTGGCGAAATACACCCCGGGCACGCCCTCCAAGTCTCCCGCCCAATCCGGCAACGTCGGCCCTTCGGCCAACGTTAACGGCTGGCCGTTGGCGTCGGTGGCCGTGACGATCAGGAAAATTTGCCGCAGCGGGGAGTCGGTCGGGATGTGGTGACCGGCGCCGCTGTTGGTCACCTGCACGTGCACGCGCAGCGCGTCATCTTCGCGCGCGGCCTCCAGCGACAGATCGGCGGTCGCTTGCAACAAGTCCACGTCCTGCGCTCCGAGCATCTTGTGGCTGACGATGGTCGCCGGATCGCGTTCCAATCCCCCGCGATCCGGTCGCACAAAGTGCGTCGCGCCGAAGGTGGGCATGTGGCAATCCTGGCAAGTTTGGCCGCTCTCCGGATCGCTGTAGGGGCTTGCCAACCACTCGCCGAAGGAGTTGTAGACCAGGGTGTCCCAAAAGATGCCGTAATGGCAGGCGGCGCAAAACTGGCTTTGCGTTTGCAGTGAGACGTAGGTGTCTTCTCCGGGGGCCACGTCGTCCAATGGGCCGGCGAAAAACTGCGTCTCTTCCGGCGGGCGGCGGAACTCCAGCGAAAGCACGCCGGGCATGTTCGGATAGGGTAAACCGCTTTTCGGTTCGAGATAAAC
>JALSSH010000592.1 GCA_026984385.1 Ardenticatenia bacterium
GGGAACACAAGCCTATGAGGCAAAAAACGCGGCAAACACTGCTACGCTATGGGCTGGCGGCAGTGTGTTTGCTGGCGGCGGTGTGGCTCTGGATGCCCACCCCCACCCCCGCCCAGGGACAAGATGAGGGCAACGCCCCCATCCCGACCATCGTCGGCGAAGTGCTCAACGCGCAGGGGCAAGCGCTGGCCGATATGGAGATCGAAGTGTACTTCGGCGCAGACCAAGAGCCGGTCGCCAGCACCAGCAGCTATGAAGACGGCTTTTGGGAGGTGCGCTTGCCGTCGCTTGAGGATGTGCAACAAGTGCGCTTGGGGTTCGTGCACCCGCACTACAAAGCCGAGGCCCGCTCGTTGACGGCGGACGAGGTGCAAACGCTGCGGGAAAACGCCACGCTCAACGTGGGCACAATTGAGGCGCGCAATCGCTACGCGCTGGGCTTTTGGGTGGCTTCGGCAACCTTTGTGCTGGTATTGGTGCTGATCGCCTCCGAACGTTTGCCAAACGCCACCGCTGCGTTGGCAGGCATTAGCATCATTTTTGTGGTGACCTTCTTCGGCGGGCATTGGCTTTCCAAAGATTTGTACATTTTCAACTTTGAGCGCGCGCTCAGTTACATCAACTGGGAAGTGATCTTCTTGGTGATGGGCATGATGATCGTGGTGAGCGTGATCGAGAGCACTGGGCTTTTCCAGTGGCTGGCCTTCCAAGCCTACCGCTGGAGCCGAGGGCAGCCGATCTTGCTAATGATCGTGCTGGTGATCACCACTACGCTTGCCTCGGCGCTGTTGGATAACGTCACCACGATGCTGTTGATGGTCCCGATCACGCTGGAGATCGCGGTAGCGCTCAATTTGCCGCCCTCCTCGTTGCTGATCCCCGAAATCCTGGCCTCAAACATCGGGGGCATCAGCACCCTGATCGGCACGCCGACCAATATCTTGATCGGTGCGTATGCCAAGATTTCTTTCAACGACTTTTTGCTCAATCAGACCCTGGGCGTTTTCATTGCGCTGGTGGTGATGGTGCTCTATGTAATCTGGCACTTTCGGGACGTTTACGGGCAAGCGCAAAAAGGTATTTCGCCCGTGCTTTACGCCAAGCTGCAAGAAAACGCCACCATCACCCAGCCCGGAGTGTTGCGTAAGTCGCTTTTTGTCTTCACGGTGACCATCGGCGTTTTTGCCATCGGCGAGTCGTTGCACATGGTGCCCGCCGTCACCGCGCTACTCGCCGCAACGGTGATGTTGGTGTGGGTGGAAACCGACGTGCAAAAGATGATGAACTTGGTGGACTGGACGACGCTGGTTTTCTTCATGGCGCTGTTTATGCTGGTCGGCTCGATCCAAGAAGTGGGCCTGATCAGCACGATAGCCGGCTATATGGGCGATGTGGTAGGGGCGAATTTGTATTTGGGGGTGTTCATTATCACTTTTGGCGTGGGAATGCTTTCCTTCATCATCGCCAACATCCCATTAGCCGCTTCCATGCTACCGGTGGTGGAATATCTTTCCGGCAACGTGCCCGGAGCAATGCAAAGCAAGATTCTGTACTATAGCCTTTCGATGGGTTCGGCGATGGGCGGCAACGGCTTTTTGATCGGTGGAGAAACCAATTTGATGACGGCAGGTGTGGCCGAACGCGCAGGTTACCCGCTTTCGTTCAGCAAGTTTGCGCGGGTCAGTGTGCCGGTGACGTTGCTCACCTTGTTGGTGGGCAGCTTGTGGCTACTGTTCCGCTTTGAGGTTTTGGGAGGCTGAGGGAATGGACGTGATCTTATGTGCGACACGAGGCGGTGAAGCCAGCGTCCACACACAGGAACGCGCGATCGAGCTGGCGAAAGAACGCAACGCCAAGCTGGTTTTTATCTTTGTGGCGGATGTGCGCTTTTTGGAAGGGTTCACCGCGCCGCGCGTGCCTGCGATGGAAGGAGAGATGGAGCGGCTGGGCGAATTTCTGTTGCTGGTCGCCAAAGAACGCGCCGAAAAAGCCGGCGTGGAGGCCGACTACATCGTGCGTAGCGGCGACTTCAAAACCGCGCTGGTGGAAGCGGCCAAAGAACTCAACGCCTCGCTGATTGTGCTGGGGCATCCGGCAGACAACAGCCTGACCACCATAGAATATCTGGAAAACAAACTCGCTCCCGCGATCGAAGAGGAGACGGGGAGCAAGGTATTGGTCGTTTAGAAGCCGTTGAAGGGGGGCGAGAAAGAAATTCACGCCCCCTAGGTCGGTCAAAAAGGCGCGTTTTGGTGGCGCTGCTCCTTCCAGGGATCGCCCTCGTTGTGATAGCCCGCTTGTTCCCAAAAGCCGGGCTTGTCCACCGCGCTAAACTCGATCCCGTGCACCCATTTGGCGCTTTTCCAAAAATAGCGTTGGGGAACAACCGTGCGCAAGGGGTAGCCGTGTTCGGGCGTCAACAGCTCGCCGTTGTAACGATAGGCCAACAGCACGTTGTCCTCCAACATCACCTCCAACGGCAAATTGGCGGTGAAGCCGTAGGCGGCGTGCGCGATCACGTAGCGGGCGCCGGGTTTGAGCCGCAGCAGCGCCACAAAATCGCGGAAAAGGACGCCTTCCCACGTGGTATCAAACTTGCTCCAGCCGGTCACACAATGGATATCGGTGGTGAGGGTGACGGTGGGGAGCTGTAAAAAGGCTTCCCACGTCCAACTTTTTTCCTCTTCCACTTCCCCAAAAGCGCGCAACTTCCAAGTGGTGATGTCAATGTCGGGGACAGGGCCGTAGTGCAAAACGGGGAACTTTTGGGTGAGCGCTTGGCCCGGGGGCAAGCGTCCGGCGGCCTGCATACGGCGCTCTTCTTCGCGGCGATCTTTGGCCTCGTTGGGCATCTTTACCTCCTATGCGTTGGCACAACTGAGCAGAAAATACCATAGCCGCCCGACGTGCGGCAAAATTCGGCGCGGGGCAAGCGGCGACCACTCGCCCGCAGCGCGCCGTTGAGCGCGAATCGGTTTAACGCTACAATAGCGACGAACCGAACATTGCGTGGAGCGATCATGCCAGCGGAAAATACCGTTCCCACCCAACCGCACAACAAACCAGCGCCCAACTCGGACGCGCCGCTTGTGCCCCCCACAAAAGCGCCGAACGCTCCGCCCTATGCCGGCCATTGGTACAGCCTGCCCGGGCAACAAATTCCCCCCACCGAATCGGCCCGGCCTGCCATCGCCCCGACCCTTCCCATCCCCGGGCGCGGACATCCACGCACTGCCCGCGACCGTGTGCGTCGGCGCAAAGTGCGAAGGGAGATGGGCGCGCCGGACGATTGGGCGTGGGTGATCATCGCGGCGGCGTTGCTCGGAACAACCGTGCTGATGAGCATGATCGTTTTTTTCCTGCTGCAAACCACGCGCAGCAGCTCTAGCACGGTGGCGACCGCCGGCCCGCCCATCGAGCCGACTTCGGTCATTTATGGGCCGGGCGGTATTTTGGCAGGCACGGCGAGCGGTGATTCTTCCGGTGGGATGTTGGGTAACGGCGAGAGCATGGTCATCAAACCCTGGGACGGCAAAGAACGCTTCACCGTGTTGGTAATGGGGCTGGACAGACGCCCGGGGGAATTCGGCGCTTCGATGCGCACAGACACCATCATCCTCATCAGCTTGGACCCGCGCACCAACCATGTGGGCATCCTCAGCATCCCGCGCGATCTCTTTGTGGATATTCCCGGGTATGGCCTGCAACGGATCAATACCGCTTACGGCTCGGGCGAGCTGGAAGGGCCGGGAGGCGGGCCGCGCTTGGCGATGCAAACCGTGCAATACAACTTCGGCATTCGGGTGAATGAGTATGTGGTGGTGGACTTCAACGCTTTTATCAAGCTCATTGACCTGATCGGCGGGGTCAATATCGAAGTACCCTATGACATCTACGACCCGCTCTATCCGGATATGAACTACGGCTACGACCCGTTTTCGATCTCGGCGGGCTGGCATTTGATGGACGGGGCGACCGCGCTCAAGTACGCGCGCAGCCGCCACTCCTCCGATGACATAGACCGCAGCCGCCGTCAGCAACAAGTAATTTTCGCCATTCGAGACAAAGTGTTGGCCTACGACATGATCCCCAAGCTGGCCGTGCAAGCGCCGCAAATTTGGGCGGAGCTGAAAGAAGGCATTGAGACCGGCTTGACCTTGGAGCAGATTTTGCAGTTGGCCTGGTGGGTGAAGGACATCCCCGCCGAAAATTACACCAACGCGGTGCTGGGCTGGGAGTACGTGATCCCCTGGAACTATGAAGGTATGGATATTTTGATCCCGGACCGCAACAAGATCGGCCCGCTGATGGTAGAGGTCTTCGGGCCGGACTATAACCAGTAGCCGAGCGTAAAACGCGCACGCTGCACGCAAAGGGACGTGGCGCGTCGGGGGCGCTGCGCGTGCGCCGCCCGCAGGCCTGGCGCAGCCAGGCCTCGAAGCGACTGCGTCGCTTCGGTGCGCTTTTCAGCGCACGCGGGCGGCGCACACCCGCGCACGCGCTCCGAGCCGCACACGGACGCTCACCCGCCCAAGCTCCACACTTTGCCCATCGTGCGCCACGCTCGCCATGACCAAACGCAGGAGACAAACCGATCGATGTCTGCCATTGAGCGCATTATCGAGGCTTTGCGCACCCAAGAACGCCCGCTAACCACGCCTTATCATGTGCCCGGCTTGTGGATCGACCACGAGCATCCCGCGCCGCAAGCCGTCAACCCCTATCGCTTTTACGCCGAACGCCTGGAAGCGATCCGCGCCGCGCCGCCCCAAGCGCTCACGCCCAGCCCGGGCGGCGGCGAGTGGACGCGCCACGCCGTGATCTACAACCTCTTCCCGCGCGTGGCCGCCGCCTATGACCACGACCACGACGGCAAACTGGCGCTCGAACCCTCGCCGGACGGTTGGCGCGAGACGGGGACGCTGCTCAAAAGCATTGTGCTTTTGCCGTATATCCGCAGCCTGGGCGTGGATACGGTCTACCTGTTGCCCATCACCACCGTCGGGCAAGACGGCAAAAAAGGCGCGCTCGGCTCGCCCTACGCGATCCGCAACCCGTACAAGCTGGATCGCAACTTGGCCGAGCCGGCCTTGCCGTTGGATGTGGACGCGCTTTTCGCGGGCTTTGTAGAAGCCGCGCACCGGTTGGGGATGCGCGTGGTGATGGAGTTCGTTTTGCGTACCGCCTCCAAAGACGGCGATTGGATCGGGGAACATCCGGAGTGGTTTTACTGGATTCGGGAAGATGTGGCGGACCGCGCGGCGGGCAGCGCCGACCCTGCCGCTTACGGGCCGCCGATCTTTGCGGCGGACGAATTGGCGCACATCAAGGAAAAGGTGGCGCGCGGGGACTTCACCGAGCTGCCCCCGCCGCCCGCCGCCTATCGCGCCATGTTCACCGCGCCGCCCCGTCCGGAGCGCGTGCGCATGGAAGGAGGGCGCTGGGTCGGCGAGCTGGAAGACGGAACGCGCGTGCGCATCCCCGGGGCGTTCGCGGACTGGCCGCCGGACGACAATCAGCCGCCCTGGACGGACGTCACCTACTTGCGCCTATACGATCATCCGGATTTCAACTACATCGCCTACAACACGATCCGCATGTACGATGCGCGCCTGGCCCGTCCAGAAAACGCGGTCGCCGACTTGTGGGAAAGCATCGTCGGCGTCATCCCGCACTATCAACGCACCTTCGGCATTGACGGCGTGATGATGGATATGGGGCACGCGCTGCCTATGCCGCTCAAGCAGCGCATCGTCGCGGCGGCGCGCGCGCTTAACCCGGACTTCGCCTTTTGGGACGAGAATTTCACCATCACCCAAAAGAGCGTGGACGAAGGCTACAACGCGGTGTTGGGCTATATGCTCTTTGACTTTCACCTGCAGCACAAACTGCGCGAGTTCATCGAGCGCCTTTCGCGTGAGCGGCTGCCGCTGCCCTTTTTCGCGACGGCGGAAAACCACAACACGCCGCGCGCCGCCAGCCGTCCCGCCGCGCTGGAATATGTGCACTACGCGCTGATCCTGAGCGCGCTGGTGCCGGGCATTCCCTTTATTCACAACGGCTTTGAGCTGTTGGAAACCAAGCCGATCAACACCGGCTTGGGCTTTGACGAGGAAACGATCCGCGCCAACCCCGCCGAAACGCTGCCGCTTTTCAGCGCTTGGGCATTGGATTGGACACGCGCCAACAATCTGGTCGGCTCGATCCGCTACGCGATGGAGTTACGGCATCGCTACGCCGCCCTGCTCAGCGACCCCGATCCGGCCACGTTCATCATGGGCCACAGCGACAACCCCCACCTCCTGGCCTTTGCGCGCCACAACGCCGAGGCGACGTTGTTTATCGTTGCCAACACCCAGGCAGAAAACACCGCAAGCGGCACAGTCTATTTGCCGGTGTGCGATTGCGACCTTCGGGCGCTTTGGGGCGCGGACGCCCCACAGCAAGCCCGCAGCGCCGTTGCGCTCACGGTGACGCTGGGGCCGTATGGCGTGCTGGTGTTGGAAGGCGGGGACGACTTCCCCAAATGGCATCATCCCTCGGCGTAAGTTCCACGCCGTAAACGCAAAACGCCGCCTCGTCTGTAGCTAAGGGGGCGGCGTTTATGCTCAACGGAAAACAGCGGGTCAACGCATCAACAGCAACATCTGCAGCGCGGCAAGCGCCAACACCAACAGCCCCCCGCCCAGTGCGGCACACGAAAGCCGCTTACTCTCCCTCAATCGCGTGCTCTCGTCTTCGCTTGGCGCGTCGGCGGCCCGTTCGCGCTCAAAGTCCTTATCCAGAGCAGCGCGTTTGAGCAATTGGCTTCGCTCCAAGGTCAGCGTTTCATAC
>JALSSH010000593.1 GCA_026984385.1 Ardenticatenia bacterium
ACGTCCGCGCGCCCCACCGTCACCGCCAAGCCCCATTCACGCGCCAGATGCCGCACGAAAGCCGCGTCTTCCGCGCCCGCCGTCCCTCGGATGCCGTGATCCAGCGTGGCGACATGTAACATAAGACGGGGCGGGAGCACGCGCAACACGTCCAACAGCGTCACCGAGTCCGCGCCGCCGCTCACCGCCACCACCACGCGCGCGCCTGCGCTCAACAAGCGCTCTTCGGCCACAAAACGCGCCACCGCGCGTTGCAAAGTCTCAATGTCCATGCCGTGCCCAGCGTCGGAAATAGCCGTGCGAGATGCCGCGCAGTTCTTCCAGCGTGATAAAAGCGTTCGGGTCGATCTCGTGGGCGATCTTGACCACGTCGTCCACTTCTTGATGCGGGACCACCGTCCGCACCGAGCCGACCTGCCCGTGCACGCCCTGCCCCCACCCTTCCGTAGCGCCGTGTCCGGCTTTGCGCACGGCTTCGGCGATGGCGTGGGCGTGCTTGGGGGAGACAATCTGCACGGCCACAAAGCGTTGGATCAGGCGGCGCTCCAAGTCCATGCCGATATAGCCGCCCACCGCAAAGCCGATGCTGTACGCCCCCAGGGTCCACACGTTACTCAGGTCGCTGACCACCGTCCCCAGTGCCAACGCGAAGATCAAAGATTCGATGGCAGCCAGGATCGCCATGCGCAACCGCAGGCCTCGGATCAACATCACCATCCGCAAGGTCACAATGACATTGCCGACCACGCGCAACACAAAGATCATGCCCGCCTTGAGCAAAATTTCGCTGTCCACGCTTACCCTCCCATGCGGTGTAACTCGGCGCTGTCTCTTCTGTACCCTGTAGTCCGAACTTGCGCCAGCCGAACAAGCGTTCTATCCTTGTGCACAATCTACGACACTCCACCTGCTCGCCTCCGAACCCCGAAAATTTGGGGTTTAGTCTGCATTGGAAAATCGTTGTATTATTGTGTCATCACGCTGTCACGTTTCACAGCGTGTCACCAACCGGTGGTGGGCCGCCGGTGGCTTCGGAGGGACGCGACGCGCATTGAATTAAGGGAGCAAAGAGCCTTGCCTACCTGGATGGTTGTTGAAGACGAGCCGGATATTTACGACGTGCTCCTGGCTATGTTCGAAATTTGGGGCATTGAGGGCGTGGCCTTCGTGGACGGGCCGGAAGCGGTCGCCTGGATTGAGCAGGTGGATCAAGGGCGTGTGCGCGGAGAGCTGCCGGAGTTGGCGATTTTGGACATTCGCTTGCCGGAAGGCAGCGGGCCGGAAGTTGGGGCGCGCTTGCGCGCCAGCCCGATTTTGCGCAATATAGCTATTGTGCTGATCACGGCTTACAAAATGTTGCCGGAAGAAGAACGCGAGGCGATAGCGACCGCACAAGCCGACCTATTGCTCTATAAGCCTTTGCCCGCCATGCCGGAGCTGCGGCAAAAGATGGACAAGGTGCTGGCTCAGCGTAAACAGGCCAGCGCCAACGGACGCGACACGTCCTCGCCATCCAACACGCCGCCTAAACCTTCTGAACACAGCGGTAGCGAGGCCGAAAACGTCTAGCCGTCCGTTCGGCGGGCCGCCAGACCCGAAACGAGAGTGAGCGACCATGCAAAATATCAATCCTGCACGCACAGTCAGCCGTCGAGGCCGCTTTTATGTGACCCTGGGGGCGCTTAGTTTTTTCGCCGGCCTGATGATGGTGGCGCTGGCGGTGCTTTTTCAATTCATGCCCCTGTGGGAGTCCGCTTGGTTTGACATCTTGAAGATCGGCTCGGGGATCGTCGGCGCGGTGCTGGCCGTTGTCGGGCTGGTCGGAGTGTGGCGCGGGATGACGCTGCAAAAGGATAACCCGCTGGCTTACGCGGTGGGCGAAACGCTCAAAAAGTCGCTGGACGGACGCTATACCTACTTGCGCAACGTCAGCATTCGCGGCGTGGGTTATATTGACGCGGTGCTGGTTGGGCCGCCCGGCGTGCTGGTTTTTCGCATCGTGGACTACGCGGGCACGTGGCGCAACGAGCGCGCTAACTGGCTTGTTTTCCGCCGAAAAAAAATGCGCCAAGCGCGCACCAACCCCACCCGTGAATGCGCCCACGATGTTTACAATTTGCGTAAATTCCTCAAGAAAAAAGGGCTGGAGCGCGTGCCCGTTTACGGCATCGTCGTTTTCACCAACCCCAACGTCAAACTTTCCGCCGACGATCCGGTCATTCCGATCTGCGAAATTCGCACGCTCTATCCGATTATGCGGCGCGACTATCTGCGCGAAGAGCGCATCGCCCCGCCAACCGTGCGCCAGACGGTAAACGCGATCATTGACGGCTAGGGGGCCTCGCCGTGCCCATCACTCCGCCGCCCACCAACGAAGACAACGCACACGTGCTCTATTACGAGGAAACGCTGGATGACGCGCTGGATGCAGAGGGCGAGCATTTGCGCGCGCCCTTTGCGGACAACACGCAACACAGTTGGGCAAACCTCACCCCACAACATCCCTCCTGGCTGGTCAATTTGTGGTGGCGCGCCCGTTGGGCTGTCTATGCGCTGGCGTTTTTCACCCCCCTGGCGATTTTCGGCGCGTTGGGCGCGCTGGTGTGGGCGTTGAACGGCGACGCCGCGCCAGCCGCGCTCCCCAGCGTCACCGCAACGCCCGCCCCCACCGCAACCGTGCTCGCGCCCCAATGGTCGCCGGATGTCATTTTCGCCACACACACCGTGCCCGCCCGCATCCGTGACGTGCTCAGCGCGCCCGGCGCACGGCGCGGCTATCAGTTCCAGGGGCACGCGGGCGAGGTATGGACGCTGGCCGTTGAGCCGCTCCCCGACGAGACGCTGACGCCGACGCTGTTTTTTTACGCGCCGGACGGTCAGCGCATCTGTGCGGCGCGCTGCACGGACGCAGGCGATGCGCAGATCGTGGCGCTGCTGGAAACAGCGGGGCTATATCGCGTGGTGGTGCAAGCCGCCGACGAGACTTCCACAGGGCTTTTTTTGCTGACCGTCAACGTGGAGTAAGGTTTGGGGCGTGGAGCGCGGGCACGGCGGGCGCAGGGGTAACGCCACCGCCCGCTTATCGCGCTTTTTGCGCAACCACCAGCGGCGGCACTTCCTGCGGACGCCAGGGCGCGCGTCGTGCCCACTCCGAAAAGCGCCCCAGCCACCCGTTGCGCCGAGCGTCCAGCGGCTGCAAGCCCACTTCGGCGCATATCTGCCGCGCCGTCTCGACCGGCTTCGCACGCGGCCCGAGCGCAGCCATCACCACCACGCCGCCGCCCACGCGCAAAAGCTCCGCCGCTCGGCGCAGCGCTTCCCGTTGCGCCGCCTCGTCCCCAAAGGAGCGTAGCCCTTCCTGGAAAATGATCCAGTCAAAAGCGGCGCGCGCCAGCGGAAACCGCGACGGGTCGGTTTGCACGCGGAAATAGCGCGCTATCGGGTACGCGCCCAAGCCGTAGCGCGGGCCGGCCCGCGCGTCCAGCGCCAACGTGGTGTAACCGGCCACGTCCAGCGCGTAAGCCAGCCAGCCCATGCCCGCGTGCACCACCGCCACCTCGCCCAGCGGCGCAATCGGCAGCTCGCCGCGCGCCAACCGCACCGCCTCCAGATAGCGCCAGAGCAAAGCGGTGGCCTCCGCCCACTGCTCCCAATAGCCTTCTGGATAGCCTTCCAGCGGCGTTTGGGGCAAGCTCTTGAAGGCGGCCTCGTTCGGCGGCGCGTAGCCCGCCTCCGCACAGCGCGCCTCGTGTTCCGCGCTCAGCGCGTCCATCTGTGCGCGCAGCTTTGGCGGGTACAGCCGCAGCACGCCGTCCGCGAAGTGATAGACGTGCGAGGGGTCTTTTTCGCATTGTAACGCGCCCTCTTGCCAGCCCAACCGCCCGCCTTCCAGCGGACAGCGTAGCAGCGCCACGTAGTCGCGTCCGCGCCCTTTGTATGCGCCGTTGCGTGTGTTCAGCGGTGCGCTGATGTGTGCATCCATGCTGTGCTTGCCCCTACTCCTTGGAACTCTCCGCCCCTGTGTGTCGTAACACCATCAGGAAGTGGTCGCCCAGCTCGCGCAACACCGGCCACTCACGCCACTTGCGTTCGCGCGACTCCAGCTTTTGGAAGTGTGCTTGCCGCGTGCGATAAAGCTCGTGCAAATGCACCGGCGGCATCAGCAGCGGAAACGCCATCACGCGCTCTACGCGAAAGGAGGGCGCGAACGCCCGCGCGAACTCGTCGGGGAAATAGAAGCGCACCGGCGCGCTCACGTCGCTGGCCCCTGCGCGCCCTTCTTTCCACTCGGGCGGACGCGGCAGTACGTCGCGTGGGCGCAAGCGCTTGAGCCTATGCCAGCGCTCAAAGGCACAACGGCGGTTCATCACCGTTGCCACAAAGGGCGCGTTCGGTTCGAGCAGATCGTGCAGCGCCGCCGCCACGCCCGCCAAGTTCGGCTCAGTGTTGAGCGTGCCCAAACTGGCGTATGCGCCTTGGAAGGGGCCGCGTTCGTCCAGCTCGCTGAGCTTGCCCGCCGGCATGGTGCGGAAAACCAACCCGCGCCGCAGCCCGTAGGCCATCGCCTTGGTTTGCGCTTGGCGCACCATCGCCGCGCTGATGTCTATCCCCAGCACGCTATAGCCCTCGCGTGCCAGCGCCAGCGCCTCCTCGCCCGTCCCGCAGCCGATATCCAACACCGCCGCGCCCGACGGCAACAGCTCCTGCAGGATGCGCAAGTGTTCTTGGCGCAGCCACGTCACAAGCGGATTGCCCGGGTTGATGCCGGAAGGGGGGCCGTAGCGCAAGTCATACTGCTTGGCCTCTTGGTCAAAGCGCGCGGCCAAAAGCGCATAGTGTTTATCCAGCGCGGTCGTGTTCATGGTTCGGTCTCACCTCACTTGACGGCTCTCCACGCGCCGCCAACTGCGACGCTTGCGTGCCCACGTCCCAACGTGGTCGCCGCATGATCCACCACCCCGCGATGATGACCGTACCCACCAACGGCCCGATAAACATGGCACAAAGCGCCCGCCAAACCGCCTCCCAGCCGAAAAGGCCCATCAGCCCATAAAGCGCCGCCGCGCTGGTGAAAAACAGCCCCAGCCAGAGCACCCCCAGCCGCGCCCCCCGTTGCCAAATTTCCTTGCGCAGCGGGTCGAAAGGCTCTTGGCTCATGGCGCGTTTCCCTCGGTTGGCTCTAACGGCCAAACCCAAATATCCGTCCAATAGCAATCGGTGCGCGCCGCCTCATAGTTGAGCAGCGCCACGCCCACTCGTCCCGCGCCCGCCTCGATCCGCTCCTGAGTGACCAGCGCGCCGTTGAGATAGAGCGCCACGTCTTGCCCTTGCGCCACCACGATCAAGCGCACGGGTTGCGCTTCCGGCGGCGCGGAACGGTCATACACGTTGAGCGGCAGCTCCCCCGCGCGCGCCTCAACCACGCCGAAGCCGCCCAGCGCGTCTATATAGGCCAGCTCGAAGTTGGCCTCGTCTTCCCAGCGATACACCAGGCCGCAGGCGTTGCTCTCCCCGTTGGTATAAAGCCCCACCCGCGCGCTTAAGATAAAGTCGTCGTAGAGCGCCATCTCCGAGCCGAGCAGCTCAAAGCGCGCGTCGCGTTTTTGCTCGGTGAGCTGTTTTTCCGGCAGGTAGAGCGCGTGTTTTTCGGCAGGGGCAACATGGCCGGAGGCGGCCAGCTCGGCCACCACTTCCGGAAAATTGGGCGTTTCCCACGTGCGCAACGCCAACGGCATCCCCTCATAGGTTGTGCCGAGCCGCGTAGTCACCAGCACGTTGTCGAAAAGTACGCTCACACTGTCGAAACGGTCAGCGCGTGAACCCACATATAGCCCAACTGCACCCTGTGGCGCAAGTTGGGCGTCGGTGGGCACACGGCCCAGGCGCACCCCGTTGGCGAAAAGCTCCAAATGATCTTCACGCGCCAGCACGCCGAGTTCCCATCTTTCCGTGTTCAGCGCGCTGTTAGAAACCCAGGGCCGCAACACAAACTCGCCGGTTTCGTCGCGGCGCGCCACCGACCATTGCCCGTCGGTGTTCACGCGGAAGATGTAGGCTCGCGAACGCGCTACCCCTTGCGCGTGCACCACCAAGCCGATCTCGGCATAGGGCGCGCTGCTGCGCAAACGCGCCTCAGCCTGCGTGTAAAGCTCGCCGTAGTCTTGCGCTTGGGGCGAAAAGCCGACCACGTCGCCCCCGGGTTCGTCCACGCGCAGCAATAACCCGCCGGAGGAAAGCGGCAAGGGGTCACCTTCCGCCGTCACCCAAGAAGCCGAACCGGCCTCGAACGTTTCTTGGAGCGCTACCCGTGCAAAGCCCGGGGTCAGCTTCAGCGCGTATGCGCCGGACGTTTGACCGCCCTCGGCCAAATAGCGCGTCACCTGCACGGTGTACTCGCCGTCGGCGGGCAAGGTCAACGCTTCCAAACCGGCGTCGCGCACCAAAGAGTCCAGGTCGTCGTTTTCGGCGATCAAGACGCCGTCCGGCCCGTAAACTTGCAGCGTCGGGTCGAGATCGCCCTCGACGGTGCGCGCCAACAGCGCGACGGGCTGCAGCGCGCGCCCCTCAAAGCTCCAACGGTCGGCGGGGTGGGCGTCGTCCAAGCGCCCTTGCACGGTTTCCAACCAGGGCAAGGGGCGCGGGGCGGGCGCGTCGTCTTGGGCGTGGAGCGGGGGCGGAAGCGGGGCGCTCAGCGCCCATAGCGCTACCCCTATCAGCACCGCCCAACTGCGTATTTTTCGCACCGCACGCACGCGCCCGCCTCCTAAGCTATCCGCCCCTGCCCAATCTAGTATTCCCACAGCCAAACGTTGTTGAGCTG
>JALSSH010000594.1 GCA_026984385.1 Ardenticatenia bacterium
CAACACGCCACGCCCGACCTTCACCCCTTCGCCGACCGTCACGCCCAGCGCCACGCCGACCGCGACGGCTACGCCCATCCCCGTTTTGCCCACGCCGACGTTGTACTATCCGCCGAACTACAGCAGCGACCGTCCGCAGCCGACCGCCATTCCAACGGCAATGCCGCGCTTCCGCGCTCTGGACGAAAACGGGCAGCCCTACGATCTGCTCAACGTGCTGCTGATCGGTCACGACGGCGATCTGCAGCCCGGGCAGCCTTTCCACACCGACACGATGATCGTGGTCTCGATCAACCGCGACACGAACACGGTCAGCATGATCTCCTTGCCGCGCGATCTGTTTGTTTACATTCCCAACTGGGGCATGGCGCGGCTGAACTTGGCGTGGGGTTATGGCGAGGCCATCGGTTGGACGGATGGCGGTTGGGGCATGATGCGCCAAACCATCTTGTACAACTTCGGCATCGAGACACACTACTACGCGATGGTGGACTTCGAGGGCTTCCGCCAGATCATTGATGCTATCGGCGGGGTGCGGATTGCGGTGGACTGCCCGATCCAAGATTATCGTTGCACGGGCGAGCGTTGCTACGACGGGATCGCGGGGAACGAGACCGAAGACGATTACACGCTCTACACGCTGGACGTGGGCGTTTATGATATGGACTCCGAGCTGGCGTTGTGGTACGCGCGCAGCCGCAAGAACACGATTGACTTCGACCGAGGACGCCGTCAGCAGCAATTGCTGCGCGCGATTTGGGTCAAGACCAAGTCCAACGGGATGCTCACGCGCCTACCGGAGCTTTACGATCAGCTTACGCAGGTGGTGGAAACCAATATGCCGCTGCAAGAAATTCTGCCGCTGATCCCGTTGGCGCTCAGCATTCAGCCCAACGACATCGAAAACCACTTTTTCCGCAAAAATATCGAGACGGTCGCTTGGTCACCGGACGGGGTGACTAACGTACAGCTTCCGCATCCGGACGGCGGCATGAATCGGCTCATCTTCGACTTTCTCCAGCCCCCCACGCAAAATCGTTTGCGCCTGGAAAACGCGCGCATCGAAATTTACAACGGCACAGAGCACGACGATTGGGACGTGGTGGCCGCCGACCGCCTGATCTGGGAAGGGTTCGCGCCGCAGGCGATGGGAGCTGCCGACCGCCGCGACTATCCCAGCACGATCATCTACGATTACACCGGCGCGAGCAAGGGCAGCAGCTTGGGCGAGCTGGTGAACGTGCTCAATATCCGAGCAGAGAATATCCGTGTGGAGCCGGACCCCAACCGCACGGTGGACTTTAAGATTATTCTCGGGGCCGACTACAATTCTTGCGTCGGGCGGCAATGGGTGCCCCCGAAATAAACTTATGGCACAGAAAGGGTTAACGCGATGCTAGAGACCATTCGTCGGGCCGTCGAGGAGACAACCGCCCAACTTCGTGAGCGCTACATTCCGCTCAACCTCAGCGCTTGGGAGGCGGCCACCAGCGGCACACCCGAAGCGTTGGAAAAAGCCGCCCGAGCGCGTGCGGAGTGGATGCGCTTTTGGGCCGACCCGCAGGCTTACGCGCGCTACAAGGCTTGGGACGAGGCGAACGCAGCGGCAGACGATCCGCTGGTGGCGCGCAGTGTGCGCGTGTTGCATTTGCAATACGCCGAGGGGCAACGCGATCCCGCCGCCATCGAAGAGATGAGCGCACTGATGAAGGACTTGGACGACGCTTACACCAACTTCCGCGCGGAAGTAGAAGGCGAGCGCCTGACGGCCAACGCCATCGTGGAGGTTTTGCGCACCGAGACGAACTCGGCGCGGCGGCAAGCGGTGTGGGAGGCGAGTAAGCAGATCGGCCCGCTGGTCGCCGACCAAATCCGCCGCCTGGCGGAGTTGCGCAACGAGGCCGCGCGCCGCATGGGCTATCCCAACTTTCACCGCATGAGCTTGGAGCTGGGCGAACTCGATCCGGACTGGCTTTATGCGACGCTGGACGAGTTGGCGCAAAAGACCGAAGAGCCGTTCCGCGCGGCCAAAGCGGAAATGGACGCGGCGCTGAGCGAGCGTTTCGGCGTGCCCGCCGACGAGTTGATGCCCTGGCATTATGCCGAGCCGTTTTTCCAAAAAGCGCCCATGATCGGCGGCTTTGACTTCGACGCGATCTTTGAGGGGCGAGACCTGGTCGAGCTGGCGTTGCGCACCTATGACGGGCTGGGGATGGAGGTGCGCGACATCCTAGAGCGCAGCGATCTTTACGAGCGCGAGGGCAAGGATCAGCACGCTTTTTGCATCCACATTGACCTTGAGGGCGACGTGCGCGTGTTGTGCAATCTCAAGCCGTCGTTGCGCTGGGCGGAAACGATTTTGCACGAGCTGGGGCACGCTGTTTACGACAAGTATATTCCCCAGGAGCTGCCCTGGTTGCTGCGCACGCCACCGCACATCCTCAGCACCGAGGCGATGGCCCTGCTAATGGGCGGGCGCACGCTCGACGCGGAGTGGCACGTGCAGGTGCTCGGCACGCCGTCGGGTGAGGCGGAGCGCGTGGCGGCGGCAGGCTTTGCGCATGAGCGGCTGGACGAGCTGATCTTTGCGCGCTGGGTGATGGTGGTGGTGAACTTCGAGCGGCTGCTCTACGAAGACCCGTCCCGTGACCTGAACCGCACCTGGTGGGAGCTGGTCGCGCGCTATCAGTTGCTCAACGTGCCGGAGGGGCGCGAGGCGCTGCCGGATTGGGCGACCAAGTATCATATCGCCCTGGCGCCCGCCTACTACCAAAACTATTTGCTCGGACGCATTATGTCCTTGCAGTGGGAGGCGTGGTTGCGCGAACATGTCGGCGGGATCGTGGGGCGAGCGGAGGCGGGCGCGTTTTTCCGCGAGCGCATCTTTGCGCACGGGAACGCCCACCATTGGGAAGACGCGCTGGAGCTGGCGACCGGCGAGCGTTTGCAGCCGGACTATTTCGTGCAGCGGTACGCGCGTTAGGACGGGGCGGGGGCGTTGCCCCCACGCCCCCAGCAGGGGACGCCGTCCCCTGCACCCCTCCGCGAGACGCGCTGTCGCGCGCCTCGCGGCGCTGACCGTGTGGGCGCGTGCGGCGAGTGGGCCGCTGGGCGCGCCGCCTAGCCGCGCATCCGCGCGGCTGACGCGCGGCATTCGCCGCGCGTGGTGCGCCGAAGGCGCACGGGCGGCGCGCCCTCCCGACGGCGTGCGTTCCCCGCCGACGGGCCTTCCCCGACCGCCCAAGTCCCCCTGCTCCTGCCGCGCGGAGCGCGGCGGGGTCAAGGGGCTGTGCCCCTTGCGGGGGTGTGGGGGCAGCGCCACCACACCTATCGGCAAGTCTCTTTGTGGAGCGTGCCACCATGCAGCCCATTTACTTGAGCTACCCTCCTTCGGACTACGCTTTCGCTCATCGCCTGGTTGCCGATCTTCAGGCGGCGGGTTATGCGGTGTTCGTGGACGCGGTCGGCGAGCCGGGGACGCTTGCCTGGGCGGGCGAAACGCGCCGCGCCATTCACGCCAGCGGTGCGGTGATCATGCTCCTGTCCCCTGCGGAGGGACGCAGGGTTGGCACGCGGCATGAGGGCGTTTTGGCTTTGCGCGGGGGTAAACCGTTTTTTGTGTTGCGCCGTTCGGAAGGGCCTTTGCCGCGTTATGCGCGACGCGCTACCGTGCTGGACGCGCGCGGTGACTATCGGGCGCTGTTGGCGGATTTGCTCGCCGTGCTGCCCTCGGCAGAGGCGTTGTTGCACGCCCCCTCGCCGATTGCTCGCCCCCAACCGCGTCCGCCGCGTTTGCCGAACCGCAGACGTCGGCGCATGGTGCAGGCGTTGTTAGCGTTGGCGGCCTTGGTAACGCTGGGGATCGTGTTGGGCGGCGTTCCGATGTAAAATTGACAACAATACAAGCCGACGCGGGGTGGTGCGATGGGCAGCAGACGACGCAAGCGCTTTCGTGAGCTTTACTACATTACGCACTTGAAAAACGTGCCTTCGATCCTAGAGTACGGCATTCTTTCCCACGCGGAAGTTGGGCGGAGACGTTTGGAATACGTACCAATTTACGACCGTGCGATTGTTTCCAATCGCCAGTACCCTACAACCCCTGATGGGCGCTCGTTGTGGGAGTTTGCTAACCTGTATTTTCAGCCACGTAATCCAATGCTGTATCGCGTGTTGCGGGAAAACGTTGGCAGAGAGCAGGACGTGGTGGTGCTTGGTATCAAAAAAGCGATACTTGATCGCCCCGATGTGTTCATTACCACCGGCAACGCCGCCAGTATGATGTCCGATATCTTGCCGCATGATGAAGGTATGCACCGCCTTCAGGATATTTTGCACGAGGTTAACATCGAATTTTGGACCGAAGAATGGGGGTCTAAGCGGCGTATTATGGCCGAAGTGCTTGTGCCGGAGCGTGTGCCGCCGGAGTACATTACTACGGTCTACGTGCGCGACCACCGGGCAAAAGAACATGCCCAAGAGTATCTTCACGCTCATCTGTCGCGTCGCCGCTTGAATGTTGTTCCTGAGCCGCACATGTTCTTTGCGCCTGAATATAAATACGAATTGACGCCGAGTTTGCATTTAGTCAAAGGCGATATGTTCTTTTCCGGTATGCAGACGCTCACCATCAGCGTCAACACGGTGGGCGTGATGGGCAAGGGCCTTGCTTCCCGCGCCAAATACCAGTTTCCCGACGCTTACGTCGAATATCAGCGTGTGTGCAAGAGCGGCGAGTTGACGATGGGCCGTCCCTACCTTTATAAACGGGAAAAATCCCTCGATGTGGAAATGGCCGAAGATCCCGCGAGCTTGACCTTACCCAACCGTGAAACGTGGTTTTTATTCTTCCCAACCAAACGCCATTGGCGACAAAAGGCAGACTTGGCCGGCATTGAACAGGGCTTGAAGTGGATACGTGCAAACTATCAGGAGGCGGGGATTGAGTCGTTGGCATTGCCCGCGTTAGGGTGTGGGCTGGGGCAGTTGAGTTGGGCGGACGTGGGGCCGAGAATGTGTCGCGCACTGGTGGATTTGGGTATTCCGGTGCGTGTGCATTTGCCACTGGAAGGCTCAATCCCGCCGGAGCAGCGCACAGCAGGATTTTTGCTAGGGAGCATATAAGTTTATGGATAGAACCGTACCCCGCACGGGGAGCGAAGAGGTCGATCTCTACATTCGCACGTACTACTCGCTGTTGCGTTCCAGCCACGCGGTGCAACTCGACGCGCTGATCGAGGCGCACTTGGCGATGAACTCACTTTTGCACCCGCACGGGCGCGACGCTATGCCGGACGCGGCAGCTTTGTATTACGCCACCATGCGCTTGCCGACCTGCATCGCGGATGTGGAGCTGGTGGTGTTGGGGCAAACCGACCGCGTTTTCCGCCAACATGGTTATCACAACGTGGACCAATGGGAGCGGGTCAGTGCACCGGCGCGGCGTCGGCGGATGACGTATGACGGGGCGGGCACGCTGGCCGCTTACATCGCCAGCCGCTCGGACATTGACGACCTGATCCCGATGTTGGTGGCCTATCAAATCGAGTGGAACAAACTGCACGCGCTTTTGCAATCGGTGGCGGCCCAGGCGAGCTTGGCCGCTTACAGCGCGGACGCCAGCTTGGGGCGCACCGCTGACTTGGCGCGTGCGTTGGGCATGAGCGCGGAAGACCTCAGCCGCCTGCAAGACGCTTGGGGCGAAAATATGTTGCCCACGCTGCAAAAGATCGCGCGCGCCCCCAAGCGCATGTCCGCGCATTTGCTGGCGGGCACGTACATCAACTATCAGCGCGCCACCTCCAGTTGGTGGGCGCACGTGCGCAACGAGGCGCGGGTTGCGCTCGAAGATCGGCCCGTGTATTTCGTCTCCAGCAATGTGCACGCCATCCCGAACTTGCTCAGCGGCTTTGCTTTGCGAGAAGAGGCGCAGATTTTCGAGTTCGTGGAACACGCGGGCGACCCCGGGCTGACTGCCGAGTACGACTATGTGCGGGTGCGCGACGAGCTGAACAACCGCAACAATTTCCTGTATTACGCTTCCCGCCGTTATACCGCGCAGCCGAAGGTGGGCGAGCGCGCCCGCGCCGCCGAGCAGGAAGTCGGCATTACGCGCGTGCCCAGTTTGCACGGCTTTGATATCGAGGCCCAGGTCATTGAGATTGGGCAATTGGACTTTGAGCGTGCCGACCCGCGTTTGCGCTGCGCGGAGCTGGAGCAGATGGCCCGCTTGGGCCAAAGTGACGCCCTGATCGTCAACATTGACTATCCGCTCGGCATGGCTTCTTATCACGTGCTGGCGAAAATCAGCCAATATGCGCCGCTGATGCAAGGCGTTTACGTGATCGGCAAGGCGGCCACGCTCAACGCGCGCGTGGGCGATGTGATGGTCGCCAACGTGGTTTACGACGAGCACAGCCGCAACTCCTACCTTTTCGGCAACTGTTTTTCGGCGGCAGACGTGATCCCGTACCTGACTTCGCGCAGCGTGCTGGACAACCAAAAGGCGGTTTCGGTGCGCGGAACGTTTTTGCAAAACGCCCAATACATGGATGTTTTTTACCGCGAAGGCTACTCGGTGGTGGAAATGGAGGCCGGCCCGTATCTTTCGGCGATCTATGAGATGGTGCGCGCCCAACGCCATCCGGTGGACGAGATCGTGAACTTGTATATTGCGCCCTTTGATATCGGCTTTTTGCACTACGCCAGCGACACGCCGCGCTATGAGGGGCGCACCCTGGGCGCGGGGCGGCTGAGCTATTTGGGCGCCGAGCCGACCTACGCCACCGCTATCGCGGCCTTGCGGCGCAT
>JALSSH010000595.1 GCA_026984385.1 Ardenticatenia bacterium
TCCACGCGGCGCAATAGCGCCTCCAAGTCAGCTTGGGCTTGGGCGACCACCTCGGGCAAAGGCGGCAACTGCGGCGGTGGTGGCAGCGTTTCCCCGCTCAGCGCGCGCACATGGGCAGCGTCTTCGGCGCTGCCGGTGCGGGCGTAAAGCGCGCGATAATGCGTGAGCGCCTCGGCACGCGCGGCGGCGTCCTGCGGATCGAGTTCGGTCAGTGCGCCATAAAGCGCGGCGAACTGCTCGGTTTCTTGTGCCAGTTCACGCAGCGCCAACAAAGCGGAGCGCGCCGCTTCGCCACGCAGTTTACCGCGCCATACGCGCATTTGCACATCCAGCAAGGCCGCCTCAAAGCTCACCTCGCGCCGCCCGACTTCCTCGGCCAGCGCGCGCGCCTCGGTGTTGAGCGTTTCCGCTTCTGCCCAGCGCTCTTGGGCGGCGTAAAGCGCGGCTTGGCGTTGCAGGTAGCTACACAGATTAAAGCGCAAGTTGAGCGCGCGCCCCAAAGCCACCGCGTCCGCGTAAAGTCGCTCGGCTTCCGCCGTGCGCCCCTGCTTTTTCGCCACGTCCGCCATATCCGAAAGCCCGAAGCTGATCACGCGACGGTCGCCCACCTCCAGCCCAATTTGCAATTGCAGCGCAAAGCAACGCCGCGCGTCCTCATACGCCCCCCGCAAGCTGTAGAGGATGCCGAGATTGCCCACCGCGAGCGCAACCCCGGGTTGATCCCCCACTTCGGCGGCCACTTGCAAAAAGTGGCGATAGTTGTGCATAGCCTGCACATAGTCGCCCTGCTCTTCGTAGACCACGCCGATATTGTTGCGGGCGATGGCCGCGCCGTGTTTGTCGCCCAGCGCCTCGCGGATGTTCACCTGGCGTTGTAGATAGCGCAGCGCTTGGGCAAAGTCGCCGCGAAAGTGATAGGACATGCCCCAATTGCCGAGGATGGTCGCGGTTAGCTCGCGGTCGGCGGCGGCTTCGGCGGCCTGCATAGCCTGTTCGTAGAACGTGCCCGCCTGTTCGGATGCGCCCTGGAAAAGGTACACGTTGCCGATATTGGTCAGCGCGCGCCCCACGCCCTGCTGATCGCCAAGCGCGACGAAAAGCTCGCGGGCCTGGTGCAACGCCTCCAAGGCGTCCTCATATGCCCCGCGTGAGGTCAAAAGTCGTCCCAGCGCGTTAAAGGCTTGGGCGCGCAGCGCGCGGTCGCTCATCTGCTCGGCCAACTCCAGCGCCCGACGATATTGGGCTTCCGCCTCGTCCCATTTGCCGGTGAGTTCCAACACTTTGCCCAACTTCAACAACACGGGCGGGTGTTCGGCTTCCTCCAACAAAGGCAACAATCGTCGATAGTAGGTGATCGCGGCGTCGTTGGCGTAGGTAGCAGCGGCGGCATCGGCGGCGCGGCGGAAATATTCGCGTTGTTTGGCGCGATTTTCGCTGTGGCCGTAATGGTAGGCCAGCACGTCCAGGTAGCGCGCGATCTCGTCGGGAAAGGTGTGCTCGATAAAGGCGGCCACCTGCTCATGCAAGCGTGCGCGTGTGGCAACCGAGAGCGACTCGTAGGCCACCTCTTGGGTGACGATGTGGCGGAAGAGATATTCCAGCTCCGGCGTAGGGCGCTCGGCGGGCACGACGAAATCATGGCGGCGCAGCGCCTCGATCTGGCGCTGTACGCGCTGCACGTCGCCGACAGGGGGATACACTTGCGGCAACCAGTCGGCGCAAAAGGCGCGTCCGATCACGCTGGCGACCTTTAAGGCGATCTTTTGGTCTTCTAGCAAGCGGTCAATGCGGCTGATAACCAAGCTGTGTAGCGTGTCCGGCAGCTCGACCGCTTCTAGAGCGGCGGCGTCTTGGGGGGCTATCCCCTGGTCGTGGATCAAATTCAGCATCTCGCTGATATAAAAGGGGTTGCCCTGCGCACGACCGGCCACAAGCTCCACCAGCGCGGGCGGGATATGCTGCACATCGCCGAAAAGCCGCCGCAATTGCAAGCGGATCAGCGTTTCGGCTTCCCCACGTGAAAACTCGCGCAACGCCAACTCGGTGAAGTGCGGGAATTCGCGCAGTGCGTCCAAGTCAATATGCGGCAGCTCCGGTGGGCGATAGACAAGCAACATCAGCACGGGCAAGTCTACCACGTTGCGCGCCAGCGCGAGCAGCAGATCGAACGAGAGCGGGTCCAGCCATTGGGCGTCTTCCAACACAAAAAGCAAGGGGCTTTCGGCGGCACGTGCCCGCACGCAGCGCACCAAAAGCGCTTCCAGCGACGCTTTGCGCAGCTTGGCGTCCATGCCGGCGGTGAGCGCGTCATCTTCCAGCGGGAGATTGAGCGCCGCGCCCAGCAACGGCGCACGTTGAGCTAACACGGGGTCCATGGCGTGGAGTGCGCCCTCCAAATGCGCTTGTAGCCGCGCAAGCGGCCAGCTTGTCTCTACGCCGAAAAACGCCCGCCAGATATGATGCCAGGCGTGGTAGCTGGCGGTGGTGCTATACGATTGGCACTCGCCACCGAAAGCCCGCAGCCCTTCGGCGCGCGCTTGGCGGATGATCTCTGTGCTGAGCCGCGATTTGCCCATGCCCGCCTCGGCGGTGATGCCCAGCACTTGTCCCTCGCCGCGCAACACGCGCGCCAAGCGGTCTTCGGCGATAGCGAGTTCGGCTTTGCGCCCCACCATCGGCAGCGCGTATTCGATCTCTTGTGTCTGAATCACGGTGCGCCCGCGCACGCCTTGCGCCGCATAGACAGCTATCGGCTCGCGCTTGCCCTTGACGCGGATCGGCGGCAACGCTTGCCAGCGGAACGTGCGCGCGGCGCGGCGTTGCGCTTCCCTGCTGACGAGGATTTGCCCGGGGGTGGCCGCTTGCATCAGACGCGCGGACAAGTTCACTGCGTCGCCGATCACGGTATACTCTTGGCGCACACTGGCCCCGATCAGCCCACAAAACGCCAGCCCTGTGTTGACGCCGATTCGCGTCACTTCTGGGGCCAGGGCGCGCAGCTCCAACGCGCAGTGGATGGCGCGCTCTTCGTCGTCTTCGTGGGCGGTCGGCGCGCCGAAAAGCACGATGGCTTTGCTGCCTTTGTCGCCCATATCCACCTTGTTGAGATAGCCGTCATACTGTTGGACAACGCGCAGCATCGCGCCCAAATACGCTTGCAGCTTGGCGCCCACTTGCAGATCGCGGTCGTAGTCAAAGCCGCCGAAGTTGACAAAAAGCACGGTGACTTTGCGGTGCTCGTTGACAAAACCGCTTTGGCCGCGCGCGATACGTTGCGCGATGACCGGATGCAAATAGGCGGCCAACAGACGCTCTTGGCGGACGCTGAGTTCGCCGCGCAGCTCCGGCAGCGGGGCCGGAGCGATCTCGCCTTCCAAGCGCAACACGCGCCGGAAATCGTCCGCCAGCGGCTCGGCGTGGAGCGGTTCGGCCAGCGGCAATAGGGCGTGGTGAGCGACCACGTTCCCCCGTTCAGCGACCGCCTCCGCTGTTGCGCACAAGTCCAGCGCGCTACCGGCCACCACCGTTTTTAGCCCAATTTGCGGGTCACCAACGCTGGTGCAATAGCTACTCCCAACGGCCAAGCCCGCTTTGAAAGAGAGCTTGAACGTCCCCGCCAGGGTCTCAACGGCGGCGTAGCGGCCCATGCGCTCCTGCATTTCCAACGCGCACCGCAAGGCGCGGCGGGCGGTTTGGCGTTGGGTGGCTTGGGTGGAAGGGAAAAGCACGGTCAGCGCGTCCCCGCCAAACTGGCCGACAATGCCCCCATATTGACGCACAAGCGCGATAGTAGCTTCAAAGTAGCCGTTGAGCACGCGCGTAAGCTCCTCTGTGCCTGCACGACCGGCCTCCGCCAGCGCCTCGCTCATGGCCGTGAAACCGGAAATATCCGCGAACATGGCGACCGTTTGCCGGCGGTGTTCCCGCTCGATGGGGTTGGCTTCCGGATGGGCGAGAATGTCTTGGGCGATGGTGTAAGGCAAATAGGCAAGCCAGGGGGAAGGCATGGGATTTTCCAATCTACAGATGTGGCGTGCTCAAAATGTGCCGCAAGATACCGTTCCTCTACGCTGATCGTGCCACAAAAGCCGCAAACAAACAATACGCCCCGCCTATGCGTTGTTTGCGCCGCCGCCTGGGACATTGTAAAACGAGGGTAGCGCGCATCGGAAGAGGCGTCGGCGGAGGTTTGGCTATGCAACGGAAAAAATGGCGGATGTGGGGATGTTTGGCGCTGGCGATAGGGCTGTTGTTCGGGGGACACCCTTCGGCGACGGCCCGCGATGAGGGCGAGGCGCGTTCGGACGGCGCGCAGCGTCTGGAAATAGGAGCGCACGGCAGCTTGCAAAATCCGGCTTGGTCACCGGACGGCTCAGCGTTGTTGCTAACGCGCTTTGTGGGCGGCTATAACACCGAACCCGCCGATCTGCTCATCTTTGAACGTGGCAGCGGTCGGGTGCGGGTTTTGTTGGCCGACGGCAACGCCAACGTCAATTTGCCCGGTGCGGCTTGGAATGCGACGACAGGGGAGATCGTTTTTTCCGCTGCGCGCGAGCCGCACGACGAAATATACGTCATAGACGCGGAAGGCAGCCCTGCCCGTCCGATCACGCACCGCGCGGAGCGCATGGCTTACGAGCCTTCCTGGTCGCCGGATGGCGCGTGGATCGTCTTCGAAGCGCATCCGCTAGACGAGGAAGCGCACGGCGTGATCACGCTTGCCCCACGTGACGGCAATGGACCGTATCGCACGCTGACCGACGAGCGCGACGATTGCCGCCAGCCGAATTGGTCACCCAGCGGTGAGTGGATCGTGTTCCAATGCTTCGCGGCGGGGCACTGGGACTTGTGGATCACGCATCCGGACGGCAGCGGGCGTCACCCGATCACCACAGGGCCAGGGGACAAAACCGACGCCAGTTTTTCACCGGACGGGCGCTGGGTGGTCTATAGCGGCGACGCGGACGAGTTGGAATACGCCAATTTGTTCATTGTGCCGCTGAGCGGTGGCCGCGCGGAGCGCTTGACCTTCTACAGTGGCTACGACGGCGCGCCTGCCTGGTCACCAGATGGTGCATGGGTCGCGTTTGAGTCGGCGCCCAAAGCTCCGGAAGACACCGAGGGCACACAGCTTTGGGTGATCGCCGTGCCTGCACGTTTTGCGCCCGAGCCACCCGAAAGCCGGTAAATGCTTTCGCCCCAAGCGCCACGCAGTCGCCGACAAGCGCGCGCTACGTCCGATGGGTGTTCGGGCCGCCCAGCGCCGCCGGATACGACCCCAGCATCTTGACCATCGAGGCCTGGCGCAACAAATCCACCAATGCCGCTTCTGCGCCAGGGTCGCGCCAGTGCCCCTCGAAGTCCAGGTAAAACCAATACTGCCAGGGCCGCCCACGCATCGGGCGCGATTCGATTTTGGTCAGGTTGATGTTGCGCAGCGCAAACGCCCCCAAGCAATCGTAAAGCGCGCGCGGGCGGTGACGCACGGCGAAGACCAGCGAGGTTTTGCTCGGGTCACGGCGCGGGGCGTCCTCCACGCCGATCACAAAAAAGCGCGTGGAGTTGTTGCCCGGGTCGTCCTCGATACGGCTATCCAACTGCGCCAAACCGTAAAGCTCGCCGGCCAGCGCGCTGGCGATGACGGCGGTATTCGGCTCGGGGTTTTCGGCCAAGTCTCGCGCCGCGCCCGCCGTATCATACGCGGCGACCGGCTCCCAGCCCCGCTTGTGCAACGTCTCCGCACATTGGGCCAGCGCCTGCGGGTGAGACTTGACGCGCTGCACCTCTTCCAGCGTTGTGCCCTCCGGCGCCAGCAAGTAATGCTCGATGGGCAAAAGCTCTTCGGCTTGCACGCGGAAATCATGCCCGATCAGCAGCTCATAAGCGCGCGCCACCGTGCCGGTGAGCGCGTTTTCCACCGGCAACATGCCGTGCGTGGCACGTCCGCGTTGGATGGCGCGGAAGATTTCCGCGAAACTCTCGCACGGCAACGTTTCCACTTCCGGCCCGAAGTGCCGTCGGATCGCCTCTTCCGAATACGCGCCGTGTTCGCCTTGAAAAGCCACAATTCGCTTGTCGTTCATGCGCCCTCCTCATGCTCTAGCAGTGCTTCTAGCGCCAAGCGATAGCCCAGCCAACCCAATCCGCTGATCTGCCCCATGCACACCGACGCGATCATAGAGCGATGACGGAACGGCTCACGCGCGTGGATGTTGGAAAGGTGCACTTCCACCGTCGGCAAGCCAACCGCCGCGATAGCGTCACGCAGGGCCACGCTAGTATGGGTGTAGCCGCCCGGGTTGATGATCACCCCGTCGGCCCAGGTGCGCGCCTCGTGCAGTGCGTCGATCAGCGCGCCTTCGTGGTTGCTTTGCAGCGCGCGCAGCTCCGCGCCGTGTGCTTCGGCGTACTCGCGTAGCCGTGCGTTGATCGCCTCCAGCGTCAGCGCGCCGTAAATATGCGGCTCGCGCGTGCCCAGCAAGTTGAGGTTCGGCCCGTGCAGCACCAAAATTCTCATGCTTCCGCCTCCCGCAGCTCCTCCAGCACAACAAGCACATCTGAACGCGGCACATTCGGCGCGATCAACGGTTGCCCAACGCGCTCCAGCAACACAAAACGCGCCGTGCCGCCTTGCCATTTTTTATCGTGGCGCATCGCCTCCCAAAGTTCGATGGGCGCGTATGTGCGATAGCGTGTGGGCAGCCCCAGCGCGCCGAGCAAAGCCTCGATCTGCGCGGCCAATCCCGCCTCGCAAAGCCCTAAGC
>JALSSH010000596.1 GCA_026984385.1 Ardenticatenia bacterium
ATTCCAGTCCGTTGTCGTCTACGCTGCGGTCGAGCAACACCACCATGTAGGTGCCTTCGTGCTGCCGTTCCCCGGCGACGGGATACCGCCACACCTCGAACCAGGCGTGTTTACCGAGATGAGCCGCCGCCGGATGGTCCGCCTGCAATGTGAACTGCGCTACGCTCACATCGTTAAGCTTGCGCTCGACGCGCAGTGTCGTCAGCGACACCCCGTCCAGCAGAGCCACCGGCGCGCCGGTATCGTTCAGCACCTGCACCGCGTACTCGGCCATATCAGCCCACCACCCCCAGCGCGCTAAGCTCGTACATAGTGCGCCGCAACGACGCCGCGTCCGCGTTGCCGTGAAAGTGTTGCGTCACCGTCGTGCCGGTGCGCTGTTCCACCACCACCGGCTGCACACGCGGAGACAGCGGCATGGCATACGCCCCGACACGTTCGGCGATGCGCTCCATAGCCGCGACCCATCGCGCCGGAAAAACCGTGTACGGGGTGGGCGAAGACACCAGTACCTCGCCGCGATGCACACGCGCAAGCCCGCCGTCGTGCACGAAGCCACCGCGCCGAAATTGCGGCGGTTCGCCCAAGCTCAATTTCAGTCCCTCCAACATGTTTACCGCGTCGTCGGGGATCAAGGTGTCGCCCAGCCAGCCGCTGTTAGCTCCAATCACGGTATCCAAGAGTGCGTTCCATTGGTCGAGAATGGCCCCGATGGCGCCCCATACCACGCTGATCAGTGTGTTGAACGCTGCCCGTATCGGCGTGAGTAGAGTTGTCTCGAACGAGTCCGCCACACCCTGGATGAGGTCGTGGAGCATCCCGCCCTCTTCCCACTTGAAGACGCCGGAAATCTGCTCCCCGAACTCGCCAAGCAACTCCGGAATGCGCCCATTTTCCCCGAATATCCCGTTCCACGTCTCTTTCAGCGTGTCCAGGCTGAAGTTGTCCAACAGGGAGGCCAACGTGCCATCCTTGCCGAAGATGACGCTGATCATGTCCCGTGCGCCGCCCACCAATTCGCTGATCGAACCCGGCATTCGCAAGCCGAACGCACCTTGAAAGACGCTTTTTAGTCCGCTCAGCGAAAAACCGTCGAATACCCCCGGCAAGTCTTCCGTAAACCAACGCTTCACGTCGTCCACAAAGCGGCTCACCTTCGTGCGAATCGAGTCCTCGCCGTCGCCGAAGATGTTGTTGAACGTATCTCGCAGCCCTTGAAAAGCCGGCGTCTGACCGATCTCACCGAAAACCTCGGAAAGCCGCTGGCGGTTCTCTTCAAAAGCCGCCAGGTTGTCCGCAAAGCCCGGCGCCGTGGCTAATCCTTCGGCGAAACCGCCTTTCATATCACCCCACAACTGTGCGATGTCCTCGTCCGTCACGCCCAAGAACGCGCCCAGTGGGTCTTCTTGTAGCAAGTCGGCGAAGCCGCCCGCTCCGCCGCCAACGGCTGCGGCAAGGTCGCCCGTTGCTCCCCCACGACCTGCTGCCGTCGTCGCCTTTTGCGCCGTCTTGCTCTGTTTGGCCGCCTGCTCGGTGCGCCGCTTCTGGATCATTAACAGTGCGCGCTCTCGCGCTTGGCGCGCTTTCATCAGCGCCAGTTGCAATTCCGCCTGCTCGGTCATGCCTTCGTACATGCGCAATTGCCGCGCGATGGTCTCGCTTTGCCGGTCGAGCGTCTGCACAGCCTCCAAGCCGACCTTCCCCGCCAAAAAGTCCTTGACCGTTGCCGTCAAACGCTTCTTGATCCCCTCCTGCACGCGCTTCAGCGGCTCGGTGAGCGCCTCGAATTTGGCTTTCACAATCTCCAAGTGGTCTATGAACGGCTGCAAGGCGGCGTCGAGCTGCGCCAACCGCGCGACCACTTGCCCGTGTGACATTTTGCCGATGCTGCCCAACTCTGCGTCGACCTGCGCTGCCATCTGCTGCACCGGTGTCAGCGGAACACCCGCAAAGCCTTCCAACCAGGCCGCCATGACGTTGGCGCCGCCCTTGTCAATGTGGCGCAGCGGCCCGCGCTTGGGCGGAGAAAAGCCCATCAGAAAGTCGCGGATAAATTCCGCAATGTCGATGACGGCGGGGAAAATGAGCGTATTGGCCGCCCACAGGATGCCACTCGCAAACGCGCCGAACACATACCCACCGCGCTTGGCAAACTCCGCCGGGTCGAGCCATTTAGCAATTGGCTCCACGATGTACCGTTTGACCACATTCGCTATCGGGCTGAAAGCCTTTCCCGCTTGCTCCAGCAGCCAGTGGAAACCGCGCCCGACCAGACGTAAACCGGCCACGATAAGGGTCAGCCAACGGTGTAGCGTGTGGAGCACCGGCGACAGTACGTCGCCGACCGCTCCCGTCACCGCTTCCCAGGCCTGCGTCAGCGGCCCGAAAACGGCGTTTGAGACCTCGTAGATGAGCGGCAACAGCACCTTGTCCAGCGGCCATACGATCACGTCCAGCAGCGTCTGCCCGATGGCAAGCACAAGGTTGAAAAGCGGTTGGGTCGCCAACGCCGCTTTGTCCAAAGTGTTGGTTACCGTGGCGCTCATGCGCGCCATACGCTCGGCTGCCGTCAGCGCACCGCCCCCGTAGGCTGCGACCGCCTCTTTGCCCGCTTCCAGCGTGGCGTTGAGCAACGCGATCTGCTTTTCCTGCGCCGTCAGTTGGTCAACGCTTTTGCCGAGCTGCTTGGCGTAGGCGGCGTTGGCCTCGCTCACCTTCAACACCAGCCCGGTATTGTCGATCAGCATTGGGGAGCTGCGCTTGATTCCGCTCACCAGCGAATCGAACAGGTATTCCACACTTTGGCCGGTCGCTTTAGCCTGGGCGCGCGCAATCTTCATCAGGCCGGCCAGTCCGCCTTGCCCCAACGCCTGCGCCACCTCTTTGGATGCACCGGCCAAAGCCACGTTGGCCGTGCGCATCAACTGCATATCGGCGACCGTTCCGGCAGAAGCGCGCCGCAAGTCCCCCAGCAGCGTTGCGCTCAACACACCGGCGCGCGCGCTCGCGTAATCAAAGGCTCGGATCACGCCCGGCATGGCCGCGCCGCGCATCCCAAGTTTCACAAACGCGGCGACGGCAGCGGTGGTCGCAACAGCCGCCGCGCCGAGCAGCAGCGTCGTGGACGAAAGCGAAATGCCCAGCGTGCCCAGGCTTTCCACCGCGCCCGTCGCTGACGTTCCCAAGTCGAAGAGCCCGTTCGCGGCGTTGGAGAGCGTAGCAGGCATTCCACCCACGCCGGAAAGCAGCTTGGTCACGTGCTCGGTCAAGCGCTGCATCGGCTGCAGCGCTTGTTTGACCGCCTGCACCTGGCCGTCCATCGCCTTGGCCGCCTTACGGCTGCTTTTCACGCTGGCTGCTTCTGCTTTTTCCATACGGGCCATATCGGCAAGGTACTTGCGCACATTGCCCGACCATCCCGTCAAGTCCATGATGGCCGCCAGCCCCGTTTGCGGAAATCTGGACATTGCCTACTTTCGTCCCGTCTTGTTTCTGCGCGCCGCCTGACGGCGCTCCTCTTCCTGCCGCTCAAAGGCCAACAACGCTTCGATACGCCATCCGATCTCGTATTGCGCCACCACTGTCAGGCGCGTTTCACGGTCAAGCTCCATAAACGTGTCGTAGTCCACCCCTAACACCGTCGCTGCCGCTTGGGCGTCCCTCCAGGCTTGTCCGTAACGAATGCCGGAACGCCCGCGCAAAGCCGGATGCTCCACGTCCATGATCGGCACGCCGTTATACGTCACGCCGAAAAAACTCGACCCGTCGCCGCACTTCTTGCTCGCTCAAATCTTGCAAGTCGAAGGCTTTGGAGGCTGCAAGCATCAGCGCCGCCCAATCCGCTTGATCGGCCAAAATGAACAAGCGCAGCACCAATTGCCAGTCGTCAAGCTCCAGCATGTCCGCGTCCAAGTCGCCCCACTCTTTGACCTCGGCCAAATCGTCGGCGAACTTCGCCACCAGCTCCTGCTGCTTCTCCGCGCTCTCGTAGCCGCGCACCGTGAGGCGCTTTTGGAAGATGTATTCCAAGAAGTATTCAAGCCGTGCCTCTATCGCCTTTTGCAGGGCGGCTTCATATTCCCGCTGACGCTCCTCGTCCGGATCGGGAATGGTGTAGTTCGTGCCCGTCGCGGCTTTCACCGTTTTCTGCGGTGGTTCGGGATCGGGATGCTTTTTGTAGGCGCGCTGCTGGATGGCACGTACCACGTTAACCGGCGGGCGCTGCACGAGCAGCTCGTAACCGCTGCTCGTGCGCACCTTCAGCAAGTCCCGTTGCCGTGGTTCCCGTTTGGGTCTGCGCTTGCTCATTGCGTCCCTATTTCTCCACCTTCACCACCAACTCGGCCCCGCCGTGCACATTGCCGAAAACGTAGGCGTCGTTGGCGGTCACGGGAACGAGCACCGTCAAACCGCTGTTGCTCGGCGTGTCCAACGTCTCCACGTTGATCCCCCCAGCGCCGCCCGACCAGTCGCGCAACACCACGCTATTGCCGGAGGCGTCCGTGTGCACCACGTAGAGCACTTGGCCGAGCAGCTCCACGAGACGCACATCCGCCACCGTCCCGCTGCCGCTGCCCGGGAGGCTGACTTCGTCCCAGTTTGCCCCGCCGTCCGTGCTACGGTAAAGCGTGCCGTTGCCCATGCCAATGTAGATGTCGTCGCGGCGCGAGAAACCGGACGGCGCATAAGGCAAGGCAATCGCGTTGACCGTCACCGCAGAAAGCCCGCTGGGAAGCGTCAATGCGGAAAGCGTGCCTCGGTCGTACTCCAACAGCGTGCCGTTGGCACCGCCGACGTACCAGCGCGTCAGACCGCGCACTGCCAGTGCCCCCAGGTCATTGCTCGTGCCGCTGGTGAGTGCCGTCCAGGTGTAACCACCGTCATCGCTCACCAACACCAGGCCGTCGGCACCCGCAGCGACCAAATTGGCCGCGTCCGGCGCTGCCAGCGCCGCCACGTTGCCGGAGGCCGTATAGGCATTGAGCTGCGTCCCGTTCTTGTCGTAGAGTGCGATGGTCGTGCCGGCTGCGATGAGCAACTTATCCCCGACCACCACCACAGCCGTGCAGTCCACCGAAAGCGCCGCCAGCTCAGTTTCGCTCCACGTTGCCCCGCCGTCGCTCGACTTGAGCAAAAAGGGCTTGCCACCAACGGGATCGGCAGCGGTCACGGCGTAGATCGTGCCGTCCGTGTCCACGTCCGCCGCCGTCACGTTGCAGTCGTTGGCGCTCGTCCATGCGGTAGAAAGCTTCTTGCCGGAAACCGGCAACACGAGCACGTGCGCGGCAGCGTTCAGTGGCACCGTCAGCGTCATCATGTCGGTGTTTTGTTCGTCGGCCACCATGTCACCGTAGTTCAGGCTCGCCAGCGCCACGTCGTTCAGCACGTCCACACGGGCGTAGTTCATCGGGTCGGACGGATCGCCTTCTGCCACATGGCGCACGTACAACCCCAAGCGCGCCTCGGGGCCGAACTGCTCCATGTAGTTGAAGACCACCACCTTGCTGGTAAGCTCCGGCGTGATCGGCTCCGGAGCTTCACGGCGCACCGGCAACGGTACGGGTTGATTGTTGCGCGGGCTGAGCACGTAGCCCCGCGTGATGGCCCCGTAGTCTTTGTCAAACCCGCCCAACGTCGGCTTGACCTCGGCTGACAAGTCTACGATCTCGCGTGCACCGCGCCCCGTGCCGTTCGTTTGCACTTCGATAACCGCGTTCACACTGGAAAGATAAATGTCGCCCATAATCTCCTGCCCTCATCGCCGCGCCATGCGGCGAAACACGTTTTCGATACGACGGCGAAACGCCTTCTCCGTGCGTTTGCCGATGCTTTCGGAAAACTTGCGCGCTCTGATGCCCGGATGCCGCACCTTCTTCGGCATCACCCAGGGGCCGGAGGCTTTCCCCTGCCCGACGTGTGCACGTGCCACCGGTTGTGTGCGCGGCGCGTAGCCGGTGCGAAACGCCAGTCGCCCGCGCTTGTTGCGACGTTTTGGCCGAATGGTGTACGAGCGCGTGCCTCTGTCCACCCAACCGAAAATGCGGCTCGCCTTACGTCGTTTGTACGGGCGCACCACGACGCGGAGTTCGCGCCCCGACAGTTTGCGCTCGACGGTAAACTGTGGTCGGTGTTCGGGCTTCCAGTCCGAAACGATGTCCTCGAACTCGCGCTTGACGGCACGCCCGTGCCGCTCCATTTCCGCGCGCAGCTCCCGCCGCGCCGCACGCATCCGCGCTGCCGCAGCCCGTCGCGCCTCACTCCGTATCTGCCGCCGTAGCTTTACGGCCACGCTTCGACTCCACCGGTTGCACCAGTCCGGCGTAGCGCTCACAGAACGCTTTCACGTTCTCCTCGGCGTCCAGCCGTAATGGTTCGCCCCGCTTGGCGAAATACGTTTTCCCCGTCGTGGGGCTGCGCAATCCGCACGCCTCCAGCGGCCCTGTGTAGATGATTTTCTGCATCGTTCACTCGTCCTCCACCGTCGGCAACACGCGCAGACGGCGCACTCGCATCGTCTGCGGATGCCACCCCGGAGTCTGGGAGGGCAACACGGTCTCACCCCGCGTCAGCGCCTCCAACCACTCCTCGAACTCGTCGTTCCACGTCACGATCCACTCCGGAAGCTCCTCCGGAGAGCGCGCCGCCATATACGCGACGGCAGTCACCTTCTTGACGATCTGTTCTTTGAGCAGCGCCTTGTCCCCAGCGTC
>JALSSH010000597.1 GCA_026984385.1 Ardenticatenia bacterium
CGGGGGCGGCTTGGGCCGCCAGCGCGAAAACCATCACCACCGCCAAGATCAACGCGCCTTTTGGCAAAATGTGCTTTTTCAAAGCTACTCTCCCGAGATGATGCCGAAACCGTCCTGCTCTTAATCTAGCGCAACCGCCCCGCACCCCGACCCACGCCCGCCCTACGGCTCGGCGGTGGCTTGTTGCTCGGCGGGCGTGAACTCTACCGTGTCCAAAATCGTTTGCAGCGCCTCCCGATAGCGTGGCAAGGCGTCCCAGGGGTCAACGGCGGTGTAAAACGCGAAGGTGCTCCCCTCCGCGCGCACTACCACGAACCACCCCGCCGAGTCCGGCTCGTCCGGACAGTCCGAAGACTGGTAGTCCGCGCCAACCCCTTCCACGCCGCCCACGCTGAACGTCTGCTGATCGTACAGCCCCAGATTGCACGCCTGCCCGATCAACGATCCGCGCAAAATCTGCACGCCGTCCGCCCACAAATTGTATTCGCCTGTCGCCCAATCCACCGTATTCGGGAAGCCCCAATAGACGTAAATTAGACCGTAAACGTCCGCGTCCAACGCGCCGAAGTAGATCGTCAGCGGCAGATCGCGCAGCGAGCCATCCAACGCACGAAACGGCACGACCATATCCAGTGAGCGCCAGCCTTCCGGCAAGGTGATTTGCAACGGCGGCGGCACGCCCGGCAACCAATAGGGCGCGCCCTCGGTGGCGTCGGCGGTTGGGGCGATCCGTGTTGTGGCGAGCGCCGTCGGCGTGGCGGCTGGGGGCGTGGGTGTGAAAGTGAGTGAAACGGTCGGCGGGGCGGCCCGGGCGGTGGCGGTTTGGGGCGGCACGAACGGCGTAAAGGTGGGCGTGGGCGGTTGAGCGCCCGTGAGCACAGGGATCAGCGCCGGGTCGCCCTCGATCTCCACCTGGGCACGCAACACCCAACCGCTCAACGTTTCCACCTGCACCCGCAAAAATGTACCGGCGGCGTTTTGCCCCAGCACAGGCACGCGCTCGCGCTCGTAAAGATAGGTCAGGGGAGCGGTGTTGCGGTCCGGCAAAGGGAAGACAAACGCACGCTCAACCGCCACCGTCGCATAAACGGGCGGCGGTTCGCTCGGCGGCGTGCCCTGGACGGGCGGGGCGGCGTGTGCCGTGCCCAGCAACCACAACACACCCAGCACACCCGCGCTCCATGCCCACAGGCGGCGGCGTTCCCAAAGGTGAAGTGCCCACAAGCTGGGTTGCATCGGCGTTTCTCCTGGCAAGTGTGCGTGTACGCCATTGTAGCGCGGCGTGCGGGCGCTGAACAGGCGTTCTTTGTGCATAGGGTGGCGCTATAGGGGCAAATCGTCCGCCCGAGAAGCAGTTATAATGTGGGTGTCGTCCGCAATCCAATTGCGTCGTGCCGCGCGCCGTAGGCGAGCCGTGCCCAGCTTTGATGACGCGGAAGATGGCAGCACGCACTGCCCCAAGATGTGCTTTAACATGCCCACGAGGAGAATATACCTATATGCCGCCAAAACGCACATGGAATATTTTGCGCGACCCGCTAGAAGCGTTTGGGTGGGTTGTTTTTGGGGTGGGGTTGGCGCTGGTGATCGCGGGCGGTCTGGACCCCGTCGCGCTGTTGATTTTGTTTGTGTTGGGCTACATCGCGTATATGGCGCGCGGCATGGTGCGTCAAGCCCGACGCTTTCGCCCCGTTGAGCCGCCGCGCGTCTGGTGGGTGACGCTACTGGCTAATTTGGCGCTGATGGGGTTGGGCATCGGCGCGTTTGGCTGGTATATGCTGGCGGGAGGCTCGCGCGCTTGGGTCCCGTTCCTGATCTTTATCGCGGGTATGATCGCGCTGCGGCAATGGCGGCAAAGCGTCACCGCGCGGCTTTACGCTTGGCGCACGCCCGCGTTGCGGCTTTTGCAAATGGGCGAGTTCCGCAAGCTCATCCGTGAGCTGGAAGCCGACCCGACCACACCGCAAAATCCGGACAAGCTCGCTATGCTGGCGTTAGCCTATATCGAACTCAACAAGCTGCACAAGGCCGAAGAACTGCTCACCCGTGCGCGGGCTTTGGCGCCGGATTTTGCCTCGGTGAACGGCGCAATCGGGGCATTGCGGCGGCATCAGGCGCGTTGGCAAGACGCGGTCAGCGCGTTGCAAAAGGCACTCGCTTTTGAGGAAAACGTCCACACGCGCTACTACTTGGGGCTGTGCCAGTTCCTGGCGGGAGAGCGCGAGGCGGCGCGAGTCACGTTGCGCGCCGCGTTGACCGACCCGACCTTAATCCGACAAGGGCAAGTTTTCGGCGCGTACTTGCTGGGACAAATCGCCGAAGAGGAAGGGGACACCGAAGCCGCCCGCGCTTGGTACGCGCGCATGGCCGAACACGCCCCGCAGGTGCTCGCTCGCCTGGACGAAGAAGCACGCCGCCACAAACAAACTCCCTATGGAGACACGCTCAAAGCGCATGTGCGCGCCATGCAGCGCATTTTGGCACGCCGCCCGTCGGAGCGT
This sequence comes from Ardenticatenia bacterium, assembly GCA_026984385.1. Taxonomy (GTDB): domain Bacteria; phylum Chloroflexota; class Anaerolineae; order Aggregatilineales; family Aggregatilineaceae; genus JALSSH01. Next base: position 2,502 of record JALSSH010000597.1, read on the forward strand.
CCCCCTGCCTCCTGAGGGAAAATGCAAAAAGATTATATAGAGCACCATGAAAATTTTGTGAAAGGCTGAGGTGTGGGGTTGATCTGGCGGGGGGAACGTGCTACTATGATGTCACAACCCCGATGCGGGGTTATCGCAATCTTGTATCATATCAAGGAGAAATTATCATGTTGTACCTTCCGCGTGAAGAGGGCCAAGGCCTGGTAGAGTACGCTCTGATTCTGGTGTTGGTCGCGGTCGTCGTGATCATCATCCTCGCGCTCATGGGCCCGGCCATCGGGAACATCTTCTCCAACATCGTGAACGCCCTGTAAGCGCAACCGAAGCTCTAACACTCATAGAACCCCACCCTTGCGGTGGGGTTCTCTCGTTCCTCGCCCTTTTGCCCTATTCCCCTCCCTGCACGTATAATGCTCACAGCAACATCTACACGCCCGCTTACGGGAAGATACGGAGTGGCACGATGACCACTGCTGAAATGCTCCCTACACCCCCGCCGACACCTCCCCCCCATCATCGGAGCTTGCGCACCCGCTGGCGCTCTTACATGATCTTGGGGCTAAACGTGCTGGTAGTGGTCGTTGTGAGCATCGCCACGCTCGTCACGGCCTTAGAACAACGCCAAGCTTTGCTGCGCTTGCACGAAACCGGCGCGGCTCATGTGCACGCTCAGGTTGCTCAAACCGTGCAAGATGCGCAGCGCGCATTACGCACGGCAGCAACCCAACTAGAAAGCGGCAGTTCGCCCGAGGATGTGTTGCCGCCTTTACTGAGCGCGCAACCGGCTTTTGAGGCGTTGATAGAGGTGGGGACGGACGGCAAAACGCGCACCAGCGTACCTACAGGCACAGCATCCAACTGGGCAGAACATCCGGCTTTCTTGGCGGCGCACGAAGGACGGCCTTATGCGCACGTGGAAGGTGCGGGCGTGCTTTTTTTGGCCGTGCCGATGAGCCATGGAGACGCGCTTTTGGCACAAACCGACGCCGCGACACTGTTGGCAAGTGCCGTTACGTCGCCTTTGGGCCGAGACGGCTACGCCTATTTGGCGGCAGACGACGGCACACTTTTGGCAACCGCCCCCACGCTTTCTCCCTCGGCAAATTTCGACCCTGCCGCGCTGGCGATCTTTGAGCACGCGCGCGCAGGCCAAACGGAAATGCGCCTCTATCACGGCATGGAGGGGGGTTGGGTGCTCGGCCAGGCAAGCGCCGACCCCGCATTGGGCTTCACCGTGATCACCGAAACGCCGCTGAGTGAATTTACGCCGATGCTTGTGCGAGTGATCGGCTTGTGGGGGTTGGCGCTCATTCTGACGGCGGGCGTGGGCGAATGGCTGATACGGCGCATTTTGCGCACGGTGGTCGGGCCGCTGGAGATGTTGCGCCGCAGCACGCACGCGGTCAGCGCGGGCGACTACGGCGTGCGGGTGCGTGTGCCGCCCAACGCCGATCGCGAATTGATGGAGCTGAGCGAAGCGTTTAATATGATGGTGAGCCAACTGGCCGAAAGCCAGCGCCAACTGGACGCTTACGCCAACGAGCTACAAGAGATCGTGGATCGGCGCGCGCGAGAGCTGGCACGCAAAGCCGCCCAGATGGAAGTGGCCGCCGAGGTCACCCGCCGACTTGCGACCATCCACAAGCCGCAAAAGCTGGTGGAAACGGTGGTGGGGGTGTTGCAAGAGCGCTTCGAAGTCTACCATGTGGAAGTGTGGTTGGCCGACGAAGACAACGGCTTGTTGGTCTGCTGTGCGCCGTCTGCTGAGGATGCCGAGCCGCTTTCCTTGCACACGGCCACCTCGACCGTGATCGGCTGGGTGGCTGCCAGCGGTCAGCGTTTTTATGTGCCGGACGTGACCGAAGAACCCCGTTACCGCCCCTCACCCCATGCGCCGGCCTCCCGTTGCCAACTGGCGATTCCGCTGCGCTTTGAAGGCACGGTGCTCGGCGTGCTGAATTTGGAGGCAGACCACCGCGACGCCTTCGAGCGCGATCGGATCGAAGTCTTGGAAGCGTTGGCGGACGAGATCGCGGTCGCGCTCCACAACGCGCAAGCCTTCAGCGCCCTAGAACGCGCCAATAACGAACTGGCCCAAACAACACTCCAGGCCAACCAAGCAAACACGCTAAAGTCTCGTTTTCTGTATAACATGTCTCAACGGCTGCGCACCCCGCTGGAAGAGATCACCAACCGCACCGAGGCGATCCTCAGCGGACTACACGGCGAAGTGCCTCAACCGATCCGCGAGCAGGAGGAACACATCCTCGAATCCGGGCGCGTGACGCAAGCCTTGGTCGAGGATATGCTCGACCTTTCGGCGTTGGAGTCCGGTTATTTGCAACTGAACCTAGCCTGGGTGGAACTACCGCCTTTGTTGGACGAAGTGACCAACGCCGCCCGCGCGTTGCACATGGCGCGCTACCCCGACCATGATTTGGATGTGCGCTTGGACTTGATGCACCTGACCGAGCCACTACCGCCGGTCTGGGCAGACCTCGACCGACTGCGCTACATCTTGATCAACCTGATGGACAACGCGGTGAAGTACACCGAAGCGGGCGAAGTGGTGATGACCGCCGAGGCTACCGACGAGCATGTGCTCATTCACGTGCGCGACACCGGCCCGGGGGTCAGCGAAGAACAACGCCGTTATCTCTTTGAGCCGTTCCAACACGCCCGCGCCGATACCGCACCGGAGGGCGTCTCCGGCACGGGGTTGGGGTTGCCGGTTTCGCGCTTGCTGGCGATGCGGCACGGCGGCGATCTGTTGGTAGAAACGGCGGTCGGGAAAGGCTCGACCTTCACGCTGCGGCTACCGCGACGGCCAAGTGGTGCGCCGCCCCCGCCGTAAAAGCGCGTTTCACTCCACCAAGCTCGGCACGCGCAAAGGCGGCTTGCCCAGCGCGTTGTACATGTGGATAAAGCGTTCCGGCCCCGCCCAAATCGCCTCACGCAAGCCCTCGATGCCGTGCGCGGTAGCGATGGCGCGGGCGGCAAAATAGCCCACCACGTCCACGCACGCCTGGGCGGGTTCGAGCGTTTCCCAGGCTTGGGGCCATTCATCGAGCTGTTTATCGCTCTGCGAGCCGTCAAAAAGCGCGTTGCAGCGGGCCACGTAAATCGGCAGGTCGTGTTCCTCGTCCAAGCCGATCCGCGCGTCGTAAAAGGGGAAATCGTGCCGATAGCTGAGATACCACGCGATCCCGCGACTGAGCAGGCGGTTTTTTAGCCGCTCTTGGGCGCGTTCGGTTTCGCGCCCTACGGCGCGGGCATATTCCGCATAGGCGAGCAAAAAGCCCTCGTGGTTAAAAAAGCCGTGTCGGATAGAGTCCGCCAGCCGCTCTAGCGAAAACTCCTCTTCCCCCAACGCGAGCAAATGTGCCCGCGCCTGGGCCAGATTGACCACCAACCCGTGATATGTTTCACCCTCAGAGTCGTGATAGGTGCGCACATAGCCAAAAGCCGGATAGCCGACTACCGTCAGAGCTAGGGTGAAGGTGACGTCTAGTTCTATTGTGAGCGGGAAAAGCTCGGCCACTTCGTGCAGCGCCACAAGCGGAGGCTGCACATCGCGCAGATCGCGCAGCAAATCTTCCAGCTCGGCGCGGTGTGCGTCGTAAAAAGCGAGTTGATAGGGGTCGGTGTCGCTTACGCCGACCTCAAAATAGCGCGCAAGCTCTTCCACCAAGCCCGAACCCGTGCCCAGCACATGCCGCGTTGCCAGTTCCATCACGTGTACGCCGGGAGAATTGTGCAATTCAGCCGCACGATCCCAAACTTGCTCCACACTGCGAATAGTGAGGAGTAAACGTGCGGCGCTGTCGTCTAAGGTGTAATGTATCTGCATCACCAGGAATTGATCTCCGTCCCTACAAGCTCCGGTCGTGCTCTAATTCTATAGAGCGTTGGCGTCCTTGACCAGAGCCAAGGGGCAAGCCACTAGCGCGGAGGGGACTGGGAAAGGGCTTTCAACAGCCGCGCACACGCTGCCAGAGGCTCGGGCGGAAGTGGGGATGCGCCCTCGGCCAGCAAGCGCTGATTGCCCGCCGCGTGGCTTTGCACCGCGAAAACCGGTACGCCTTGCGCGCGTGCAAAGCGCACCGTGTGCCAACTGCCGCCCTCGATGCCCGTTTCCACCACCACCAGCGCGGTGCTCAGCGCGCTGATAAGGCGGTTGCGCGCTACCAAAGTAGCCGCAGAAGGGGC
>JALSSH010000598.1 GCA_026984385.1 Ardenticatenia bacterium
TGACGCGCGGCATCCGCCGCGCGTGGTGCGCCGAAAGGCGCACGGGCGGCGCGCCCGATCCGGCGAGCGCACATATTCAGCACAAGGCGCTCTCTGCACCCAAGGAGCTATCCCATGCGTCCCCGAGCGCACACGTTCTTTTTCCGGCGAACGGTCGCAGTCTGGCTCTTTTTCGCGTTGCTGAGCGGCGTAGTGCTCGCCCCGCTGTCCTTGCAGCTCAACTCCCATGTTCCGGGCACGCCCCCCGACGCGCCGCACCGCGTGTTTGACTACTTCCATTTCCACTGGAACTTATGGTGGCTGCGTTACGCTGTAGGACACGGCGAGAGCATCTGGTACACCGACAAAGTGCTCGCGCCCTTCACGCACAACCTCACCTACCACTCGCTGACCGCCTCGATGCTGCCGTTTTACGCCGCGCTAGAGCCGCTGGTCGGGCATGTGCGCGCCGCCAACAGCATCATCTGGCTGAGTTTGACGCTCAGCGGGGCGCTGATGTACGCCTACTTGCGGCGGCACAGCGTGAGCCACGCGCTGGCTTTGCTCGGCGGCGTGATGCTGGCCTGTTCCCCCTATATGCTGGACCACGCGGGCAACTCCCATCTCAACCTGATCACGGCGTGGTGGTTGCCGCTGGTGTTGATCGCCTGGGAACAAACCGAACGCACGCACCGATGGCGTTGGGCGCTGCTCAGCGGCCTCATCTTGTGGGGGATGTGGGTCACCGACACGCTGATCGTGTTATGGGGCGGGTTGTTGTTGGGGCCGTATGCGCTCTACATGCTCGGGCGCGCGCCGAACCGTTCCGCGCGGCTGCGTTTACTGGCGTTGGGGGCGGCGGCGTTGGCGTTGACGTTTGCGTTGGCTTGGTGGCTGGGGCCGTTGCGCCCAACGTTGGAGTTTGACACCTCGCAACTGGCACGCCCACGCCTTTCCACCGTGCGCTACTATTCGATGTCCTTGCGCGAATGGTATTGGCCTACGCCCGGGCGCGCGCTGCCCGTCAACGCGGGACGGGACGCAACGCTTGGCGTTCCGATGGTGGCTTTGGTGTGGGGAGCGCTTGTGCTCACATGGCGACGCGGCGGAGGGCGTGGGCGTTGGTTTTGGCTTGCGGCGGCGCTGCCCGCTCTGGTGTTGGCGTTGGGGCCGGACGAGGATATTTTCGGTGTGCGGGTGGTGATGCCCTTCCGCGCGCTCTTCGAGCTTTTCGCGGGCCAGATGCGCACGCCTGTTCGCTTTGTGGTGCCCGGCCTCGCCGCGCTGATCGTGTTCCTGACCCAAAGCTACGATCCGCTTTGGCGAAGGGTGCGCAGCGCCAAGTTGCGCTTGGTGCTGGCAACAGGGGTGGCGCTCGTGTTCCTATGGGATAGCGGCGCGTTCCAGCCGATCTCAACCATTGCGGCGCTGCGTCCGTACCATTTCCACGCCATGATGCGCGCGGAAAACTACCCGAACTACGATTACGTAGTCCTGGATGTACCCGTCGGCGCTTCCAGCGGCTTCCGAGACGTGGGCACACATCCGGAGGCGATGGTTTTCGGCATCACGCACCAAAAAAGACAGGTGAGCGGCTTTTTTTCTCGCGTGCCCAGCGCCCAACAAATTTTCTACGAAACCGATCCGCTGCTGGGCTGGCTGACAAACTCTCGCTCATTGGACCCCAGCGCGGCGGCCAGCGCGCTCAAGCGCTATATCACCGAGTGGCCTATTGGCTATGTGGTGGTGCACTTGGACTGGCTCACGCCGCAACGCGCCCAAGAGGTGCTGGCCTTCCTCAACGCGCAGGATACGCTTTGCTACGTCACCGCCGAGCGCGACGCCGTGCTTTACCGCACCACCGGCCACCCCAAAGGCTGCCTCGCGCGTTTGTGGCCCCGCGCGGAAGCCGAGGACGCCTACCTGCTCACTTTCGGCACGCCGAGCGCTAAGGCCGAGCTGTCGGACGCGGGCTTTGTAGGTAGCGGGTGGTATGCGCCGGAGAACATCGGCGGCGAAAGCGGGCGCTGGGCATGTAACGGCGGCACAGAAGCGCTGCTTTACGTCGGGTTGCCGCCCACGCCCCGCGACTACACCCTGACGGTGCGCGCCGTCGCCTTTGGCCGCCCGCGCACCGTGCAGGTCACGGCGGGCGCTTTGGTGGAAGGAGAGCTGCATAGTGTGCGCCTGGGGCAATTTACCGCGCCCCCGGGCGGCTGGGGAGAGTACACCTTGCCCACGCCCATCCCTGCGGACTTTGTGGCGCTGACGGGCGGGCAATTCGCGCTTTCGTTGGCGGCGGACGGGTGCAGCTCGGCGGCAGAGCTGGGGCTTTCGGAGGATGCGCGCCCGCTTTCGCTGGCGTATGACTGGGCGCGCCTGCGAGCCGAACGCGCATCCACCGCCTCAGCGGACGGCTAAATGACAAACTCGCCGTCTTTGTAAAACAGCGTCCCGTCTACCACGATCTCGCCGCCCTGACGCATGTCGCAGATCATGTCCCAGTGGATCGCCGAGCGGTTCACGCTGCCCGTTTCGCCGTAGCCTTGCCCAACGGCCATGTGTACCGTGCCCGCGATCTTCTCATCGAAAAGGATCGCGCCGGTGAACTGCTGGATGTCGCGGTTTGTGCCGATAGCGAACTCGCCCAGCCGCCGCGCCCCCTCGTCCATCTCCAACATCGAGTGCAAAAACTCCTCGTTGGCTTCTGCTGTGGCGCGTGCCACCTCACCGTTGCGGAACTCCAGCTCGATCCCCTTCACCTCGTTGCCCTGGTAGTACGCCGGATATGTGAAGCGCACCCAGCCGTTGACGCTATCTTCCACCGGGCCGGTAAAAATCTCGCCGTCGGGAAGGTTGGCGTGTCCACTGGCGTTGATGAACGTGCGCCCCTCAATCGAAAGTTGTAAGTCGATGTTTTCCCCGCGCACGTGCACATGCTTCTTGCCCCTCAGCCATTCCACCAGCCGCGCTTGTTCGGCCTCAACGGCTCGCCACGCGGCCACCGGATCGTCTAGGTGGACTTTGCACGCCTGGTAGAGAAAGCGTTCGTACTGCCGCAACGACATTCCGCCCATCTGCGCATAGGCAAAGGTGGGAAACTGCGTCGTGCAACGCCGCAAGTCACCCGCCGCTTCGCGCCGCATCTGGATTTGGAGCAAGCTGCTATGGGCTTTGGCGCGGGCCTGTTGCGCTTGCTGCGGATAAGCGGTGCGGTTGCGTGTATTTTCGGAAGCCTCAATGCGGATAACCACCGGCGCTTGTTCGTACATCAGCGCCAACATCGGGTTGACGTCGGCCAATTGCCCCAAGTTGTCGGTGGCTTCAAGCGCGATAGGGTCTTCTTGGCTCATGTGCATATACACCACCGGCAAACCGCCCACGCGCAGCGCCTCTTCATAAAGCGCCTGACAAAGCGGCTGAGCGGCAGGGCTGGTCGCGCGGATCAGCACCCGTTCTCCCCGCTGCACGCGGGTGGAGTAGCGGATCAGCACTTGGGCCATCTTCTGGATGTAGCTGTCCATAGCTGCGTGACATCGTGCGCGCACGTCAACAGCGCGCCGCGAGCGTCACATCTGCTCCTTTCTAGCTTGTGGGCTTTGTGCCCTAGAACATCACGCCGCCGATTGTGACGCAAGCCACGCCAAAATGCGAAAAGCCCCTGCCCGAAAATCGGCAGGGGTTTGATTTTTGCCGAAAAAACGGCGCTAGGCTTTGCGGCGCAACCCCGTCACACGATACATCACGTGGAAGTCCGCGTGTCCCTTGAGTTTGCGCGGCTCTAACGGCTCAGCGGTGAAAAGGTCTCGCACCATCCGATAAGTGCGCTCGCTGATGATGATCTCGCCGGCCAGCGCGTTTTCTTGCAACAGCTTGGCGAAGTTGACCGGTTCTCCGATGGCGGTGAACTCGCGGCGGCTGGGGCTGCCCACGTTGCCGAGCATGGCTACGCCGCTGTCCACGCCGATCCCGTAAAAGAGCCGTTGCGCGGGCGGCAACACCTCGTGCAGCGCCTGCACGTCATAAGCCATCGAAAGCGCCGCCCGCACCGCCCGCACGGCGTGGTCGGCTTGGGGGTTGAGCTGGGTGTTAAAAAGCCCGACAATCGCGTCGCCCATATACTTATCTACAATGCCATCGTAAAGTTGGAGCGCGTCCGAACAGACCATCAAATATTTGCTGATGACCGTCATTAGCTCTTGTGGGTCGAGCTGTTCGCTGAAAGTAGTAAAGCCGCGCACGTCCGCGAAAACAACCGAAATTTCGCGCTCGTCGCCGCCCAACCCCAAACTATCAATGCTTTGGATATTGCGTAACAAGCTCGGCGGGAGATAGGTACGTACCACATTGAGCGTGGCGTCGCGTTTTTTGATCTCGGTGAGGTCGTCCACCACCACGGCCATCCCGTAAGTGTTTCCGCTGGGGTCTTGGAGCGGTGTAAACTTCAAGCTGAGATTGACCGCGCCGCGTTCCGGCAACACCGGCTCCACTTCCACCACCTGTTGCCGATCCTCTCGCCAGACACGTTCCAACACGGCCTCGAAGCCTTCGAAAACGCCCGGCAACACGTCCATCAACGTTTGGCCGAGCGCTTGCTTTTGGGGCACGCCGAGGATTTTTTCGGCGGCGCGGTTATAGAGCCGGACGCGGTTTTGGGTATCTGTGGTGATCACGCCGCTGGCGATAGAGGCCAGCACGTTGTCCATCAGCTCCTTCATTTCCGTGATTTCCGCCAACGTCTGGCGTGCCCGAGCATAGAGGCGCGCGTTTTCGATGGCGATGGCGGCTTGGTTGGCAAAGGCCACGAGCAGCGCGGTTTCTCGCTCGCCGAAGAGGTTAGGGATACGGCGGTTGTCGGCATAAAGCACGCCGATCACGCGCTCTTTGTAGATCAGCGGCACGCAGATCACCGAGCGGGGCGCGTGTAGCATAATGCTTCTTTGCGCGTCGAAGCGCATATCCATCAGCGCGTCTTGGGTCACCACCGGCTGACGGGTTTCGGCAGCTTGCGTCACAATCGTGCTACTGACGGTGAATTTGCTTTCGTCCAATGTGCGGCGTTTGGCGTCTCGCGCCACATAAAAACGCATCGGGCCGTCTTCTTCGCGCAACATGATATAGCCGCGTTCCGCGCCGGTGAGCGCGATGGCCGTATCCACCACTTCGGTTAGCACGATATCCAGCTCTAGCGAGGAATTGATCAAGTGGGTGATCTGCGCCAACGCGCGGAACTGTTCCAGCTCCTGATACGCTTCGTCGGCCCTTTGGCTTAAGTTTTCCAGGTCTTGGCGCAGATAGTAGATGCGTTCCAACGTGGCGGTTGGCAACTGGATATTGCGCTGAAGCAACACGCTATGTTGGGCGCGCAGTGTGCCTTCTAGCGCAGAAAGTTGTTCCTCCAAACGGCGCAACTCATCCAGGACGTCAACTTGTTCGGGTGGTGTTTCCGTCATCGTGTTGTCCCGCTCCTAACCCGCACGCGAGGAGGGAAGGCGGCGGACTTCGTAGACTTGCACGGCGTGGCTCACCCCTTTGACGTGAATCGGGGACAGCTCGGCCACCACGATCCGGTGGGTGGGGTCGTGGAGCTGAGCTTGGCAACGCCGATAGGTTTCCGCGCTGATGATGATCTGGGCGGGGGCGGCGTTTTCTTGCAGGCGTTTAGCCAAGTTCACAGTGTGCCCGATAGCGGTAAACTCGCGGCGGCTGGGGCTGCCCACGTTACCCAACGTAGCTTCGCCGCTGTGGATACCGATGCGGTAGTAGGGCGTGGTGACGCGCTCGCCTGCGCGTTGCAACAAACGCGCGTAGTCCTCGGCCATTTTCAGCGCCGCTTGCACCGCCCACCAGGCATGAGAGCTGCTGGGGTTAAGCTGTGTGTTGAAAAGCGCCATGATCTCGCTGCCCATGAATTTATCAATCACGCCGTTTTGCTGATGGATCGCCTCCGCGCCGATGGTCAGGTACAAATTGAGCAAATCCATCAACGCTTGGGGATCGGTGTGGGGTGGAAAAGAGCTAAAGGGGCGCGTTTCGACAAAAAGCACGCTGATCTCGCGGCGTTCCCCGCCCAAGCCCAGCTCGTCAATGCGGCTGATGTTGTCCACCATCGCGGGCGGCAGATAGCGGCGCACCACGTTGAGCGTGGCGTCGCGCTTTTTGATCTCGGTCAAGTCTTCTACCACAATCGTCACGCCCTCGATCGCGTCCTGGTTGCGCAACGGCGTGAGCTTCAAGTTGAGATGGACTTGCCCGCGCTGGGGAAGCTCGGGGTCAACCTCGACGATCTCTTGTGAGCCGTGCCGATAGATCACGTCCAGCATATTGTGCACATAGCGATAGATCACCGGCAGCGCACCGGCAAGCGGCGCACCGAGCACCCCCCCGCGTGGCACGCCCAAGATGCGCTCGGCGGCGGTGTTGTAGGTGGTGACGGCGTTATCTTCGTCGGTCGCGATCACGCCGCTGGCGATAGAGGCAAAGACGTTTTCCATCAGCTCTTTGACCTCGGTAATTTCGGCCAGGGCGGTTTGCACTTCTTCAAAAAGCCGCGCGTTTTGGATGGCGATGGCCGCCTGGTTGGCAAAGTGCACCAACAGCTCCAAATGTTCTTGGCTGAAAAGCGCGTTTTTGATGCGGTTGTCCACATAGACCACACCGGTCACCTGCCCGCGCACCAGCAAGGGAACACACAAGATCGAGCGCAGCGCGTGCAACACTACGCTTTTGCT
>JALSSH010000599.1 GCA_026984385.1 Ardenticatenia bacterium
GAGCCGGGCGGTCTTTTTGTGGCCCGACGCGGCGCCCACGTAGACGGGCACGAGCTAATCTCGCAGGCTGTCGCACAGGGGGCGGCGGCTGTGGTGGGAGAGCGTCCGCCGGACGCGGTGAACTGCCCCGTGCCGTATGCGCAAGTGGAAGACGGGCGCGCTGTGCTCGGTCCCCTTGCCGCCGCCTATTACGGCCACCCCTCGCGGCAACTGGTCGTTGTCGGCGTGACTGGCACGGACGGCAAAACCACCACTTGCACCCTTATTCACAGCATTCTTAAGGCAGCGGGGTTGGCTGTGGGGTTGATCTCAACGGTCAGCGCGGTGATCGGCGACGAAACGCTGCCCACCGGCCTTCACGTCACCACTCCCCCCGCGCCCGACGTGCAAATGTATCTGGCGCGCATGGTACACGCGGGCTTGACGCATGTGGTGCTGGAAGCGACTTCGCACGGATTGGCCCAAGGGCGCGTCAACGGTGTGGACGTTGATATCGCGGTGTTGACCAACATCACCCATGAGCATCTGGACTTTCACGGCACGTGGGAAGCCTATCGCGCGGCCAAAGCGCGCCTTTTTCACATGGCGGCCAGCTCTCCCCGCAAGGCCGGCGTGCCCAAAGCCGTCGTCATCAACGCGGACGACCCCAGCGCCGAGGTGTTCCGCCGTGCAGCGGAAGGCGTGGATCGCGTGCTGAGCTATGCGCTGGATATGGTGCGTCCGGCGGATATCCGTGCCGAAGCGGTGGAATATCATCCCGACACCACACGTCTGACCCTGGTCGGCCCGCATTCGCTGGCCCAACCGGTAGAGACGCCGCTGGTAGGGGCGTTTAACGTAGCTAATATTCTTGCGGCGGCGGGCGTGGCAAGCGTGCTTCTCGGCGCGCACCCCGAAAAGCTGCGCGCCGCGCTGGCCGAAGGCATCCGCCAGATGCCTCCTATCCCCGGGCGTATGGAACGGATCAACGATGGGCAAGATTATCTAGCGGTCGTGGATTTTGCCCACACGCCTAACGCACTTCGCCGCGCACTAGAAGCCGCGCGCCTGATGATCGCACCAGACCGCCGCGTGATCGCCATTTTCGGCAGCGCCGGATTGCGCGACCGCGAAAAACGCCGCATGATGGCCGAGATCGGGATGCAGTTGGCCGACCGTGTGATCTTGACGGCAGAAGACCCACGCACCGAATCGCTGGCCGCGATCCTCAACGAGATGGCGCAAGGGTGTATCCACGCGGGCGGCGTGGAAGGCGAAAATTTCTGGCGGGTGATGGATCGCGGGAGGGCGTTGGCGCTGGGCTGCTCAATGGCTCGCCAGGGCGATGTGGTGATCGCTTGCGGCAAGGGGCACGAGCAAAGTATGTGTTTTGGCGACGTGGAATATCCTTGGGACGACCGCGAGGCGATGCGCGCCGCTATCCGAGGTGCACCGTTGCGCACTTTGCCCACCGCAGACCAGACCGAACGCGAATAGCGTCAGCGCTCGTCTAAATAGGCCTCAAAAGCCTGACGATAAGCCTCCACAAAAAGCCCCTCATGGTGACTTAACATCTCGTGCGCCAAGCCCATTTCGATCTGTTCACGCACAAAAACATCGCGCGTTTCCTGATCCCACGATTCCCACAATTCACGGAAATTCGAGCGGTCATGCAACGGCACAAGCACATCGTCCGTCACTTTTGCTTCTAAAAGTTCCAATTCCCCGCCTTGTAACGATGTTCTGACACGGAGATAAGCCGGCACAAAAACTTTATGAACCAACGAGCCGAGATCGCTGAGCGTGTAGCCGTGCTGGTCAAAAAATACGCGGAAGTCCGGACGTTCCCACAGAGCGTCCAAGACCACACTCGCGGCCTTGTCGTAAACATACATTCTCGCTCTCCCCAGGAGATAGAGCGCTCCCCCTAATTTCACCACACTTTGATTATAGGCGGAAAGCGTAGCGATGGAAACAATCGACAAACTCGGGTCGCCGACAAGCATGTTGTCCTCTTTCCAACGCCTTTTTGAACTCGGTGCTTATGCGGAAGCTGTTGGGGGGAGGTCTTGCGAACGCTGCAAAGCCTCCGGATGACGCGCCAACTCCAACAGCAAGGCGCGTTCTTCGGCCTCGTTATGAGCCTCGCCATCCAACCACGCTTGGCGCAACCGTTGCAACAACGCCCCGTAAAGTGGACCGGGAGGCAACGCGGTGAGTTCGTGGATGTCATGCCCGCTCACGGTGGGGCGCACAAAACGCCATGTGCGGGCAAAGGCAACAATTTGGTCACGCGCGACGGCAGTAGGAGCGGCTGCCCAGGCCGCCAGCCATCCCACCTCCCCCAACGGCTCTAGAAGCGCCACAACCACACTGGGACGTTGCGGTGTACTGAGTTGGGGCAAGTGGGCGATAGCTGTGCGCGCGTCATGTAGGTGATCGAGGTAGGCGCGGGAAAAAAGCAGCCGTCGCCCGAATTGCTCCAACTCATCGGCGCTCAGGCGGCTGGTCAGCAGCGAAAAGCCGGTCAGCATCCAATGTTCGAACTGCTCTAGCGACGGCCAAGGCGGGTTTTGCCGCGCGTATTGCAGCGCGTAAAAAGCACAGCGCAGCCATTCGTCCACGCGCAACTTGGGGTGCAGCGCGGCCAGAATGCCCAAGCGCTGCAAACGCCACAACGCCAGCAAAGGATGCTCCTCGGCCAAGATCAACGCCAGCTCGTGACGGATACGGTCGCCGCTCACACGCCCCAGCAAATCTAATGCGCCGCGTATCAGCTCTTCGGTGCGCGGCTCGATGCGGAAGCCCAAGCGTTGCTCCAAACGCACCGCGCGCAACATGCGCGTTGGGTCGTCCACAAAGCTCAGACTGTGCAGCACGCGGATCACGCCTTCGCGCAAATCCTGTTCCCCGCCGTAAAAATCCAACAGAGCGCCCATCGGCTCAGGGGCCAAGCGGATCGCCAGGGTGTTGATCGTGAAGTCGCGGCGGTGCAAGTCCAGCTTGATCGAGCCGCGCTCAACGGTGGGCAAAGCGGTTGGGCGCTCGTAAAACTCGGTGCGCGCAGAGACAAAATCCACCGCCTCCGGCCAATGCGGGGCGTTGGGGTCAGCGCCGATCGTCTGGGCGACGTTTTCGTCCAACAGCCATTTGGCCGTGCCGAACTGGGCATGGCTGCGCATATCGCCGCCGTAGGCGCTGCGCAACGCCCGCACCAACGCGATTGCGTCCCCTTCCACCACAAAGTCCACATCGTGATTGGGCGTGCCCAACAGCAGATCGCGCACAAAACCGCCCACCACATAAAGCCCCATACCTTCAGCTTGGGCCTGTTGCGCCACCACCTGCAACAAGCGCCAGACGCCTTGGGGCAACGCTTGTTGCATCTGGCGCAAAATCGCTTGGCGGCGGCCATTGTCCGGACGTTGCCCCCAGCGTTTGATCAGGTCGGTGCGCGTCACGATGCCGAGCAGCTTGCCTTGGGCGTCCACCACCGGAATTTGTCCCCAGCCGGAGCGCATCATACGCTGTTGGAGTACCTCGATCGAGTCTTGCGGCGTGACGGTAACCTCGCCCGCCTCCATCACCTCATAGGCGCGCACGCTGCCTAAACCGTGCTGCAAGGCGCGATCTACGGCGCGGCGTGTCAACAGCCCGATCACGCGCCCCCGTTCCACGACGGGGAAACCTTCGTGTCCGCTGCGCGCCATGCGCTTCGCCACCGACTTGATCTGCTCGTTGGGGCGCACCGTTTGCACACCGAAGGACATCAGATCCGCCACCCGTACCGAAGCGGCGACCACTTCCGGCAACATCTCCAAGACACGGCGGCGTACATCGGTCAGTTTCGCGTTGCGGACAAGAGCGGCAGCGGCGCGCGTATGTCCTCCACCGCCAAATCGCCTTGCCACTTCCGAAACGTCCACCGCGTCGGTTGTGCCGCGCGCCACCAACTGCAAGTTTCCGTTGAGCTGCACCAGCACAAAAACCGCGCTCGGCTCGTAAAGCTCTCGCAGTTTGTGCGCCAACGTGGCGATCTCTTCCACCGGACGCCCTGCGCGTGTGCTTGCCAGCACGATCACATGCCCGTTGACGGTGTGCGTCTCGGCGTTGGCGAGCAACTGCTCATAGAGCCGTTGTTGGGCCGGGGAAAGCCGATGTTGTAAAAATTCGCGCACGGTGTCCAAGTCCGCGCCGCGCTCCAAAAGCCAGGCCGCGCAACGTGCATCCCGAGCGGTGGTTGTGCCGTAAAGCAGCGTGCCGGTGTCCTCATAAATGCCCAGCAACAACAACGTGGCTTCTAGCGGCTCAATGTGGACGCCTTCCTCAATCATCTGCTCCACCAACAGCGTTGTGCACGCGCCGACTTCCCCACCGGTGTAGCGTTGGTGCGGGCCAAGTTCGCGCGTCAACGGGTGATGGTCAATGAAGTGGATGGGCGTTTCGGGTTGCATCCCGCGCGCAGTGGAAAAACTCTGCGCGTCCACAACGGTCACATGCTCCACGCTGCGCCCGCGACGCAACTCATCGCGCCGCACAAACGGGAACGCCCCCGCGTAAAGCGTCAAAAAGCGCTCCACGTTGCGGTTAACGCGCTGTGGCAATACAGGCAACGCGGCAGGGTCCAGCTTATGCGCAGCCAACAGCGAGGCGACCGCGTCAAAGTCGGCGTTATCGTGGGTCAGGATCAAGCGGAGCGATGGGCGGTTGTTCACAAAGGCACTCGGTTTCTGTTGTGTGAAAAGTTCGCGTCCTTCATTATAGCGAAATCTGCGCTCAAGGCGGTGTGCACCAGAAAAGTCAGTTGGATTGTCAATGGTCAATGAAAATGATCGGGATACACTCCCACCAACGGGAATGGATAAAGAAGGGGAGACGACGCGGTAGACCACCGTCGTTTCCCAGGCTGCCCCGCTCACGTCAGAGATTTCGTATGTCCTTGACTTTATCCACTCCCGGACTAAAAACGCCGTTGACACGCCTTGAAAACACGCTACAATATGGCCCGTAAGCGGTGCGCCGAGGTAGCTCAGCTGGTAGAGCACTTGACTGAAAATCAAGGGGTCCCCAGTTCAAGTCTGGGCCTCGGCACTGCAAAGCCTCCCCAATGTTGCGGGAGGCTTTTTGATTGGTGAAAAGACGCTGTGTAGGTATAACCTGAGCACGTCAACGTCACAAACTTGCCCGACACACCGGAAACGAGACAAACCCACTATGCCAATCCGTAAAAACACCTACTATCTGCTCAGCCTGGGTTGCGCTAAAAACACCGTAGACTCTCATTCTATGGCGCAATTGCTCGAAGAGGCCGGCTTGCATCAAAACGAGCAGGCAGCTCAAGCAGAAGTGTTGATCGTCAACACATGCGGTTTTATCGCTTCCGCACGAGAAGAAAGCATTGAGACACTGCGCGAGTTGGCCGCACACAAGACTCCGGAACAATATCTGATCGCGGCAGGGTGTTTGGCGCAACGCTTCGGCAAAGAGCTGGCCCGCCATGTGCCACAATTGGACGGGGTGCTGACCACGCGGCGCTGGATGGATATTGTAGATGTGGTGCGCCAGGTCCGCGCGTACAAACACCCCCAACCGCTTTTCCATCTGCCACCCGAAGCGCTCACCGTGGGCACAGACGAGCACGGCGTGCCACGTGTCGCTGTGCAAGGCCCCAGCGCTTACCTCAAGATCGCCGACGGCTGCCGTCGTCCATGTGCTTTTTGCGCCATCCCGTCCATCAAAGGCACAGCGGTTAGCCGCCCACCGGAACGAATCGTTGAAGAGGCGCGTTTATTACGCGACGCAGGCGTCCAAGAGTTGATCCTCATTGCGCAAGACACCACCGATTACGGCCACGATTTGGGCGTGAAAGACGGCCTGGCGCAACTTTTGGAGCAGATCGTCGCGGCTGTGCCGGATATCCCCTGGGTTCGCGTGATGTACGCTTACCCGGGGTATGTGACCGAGCGCCTGATCGAGGTCATGGCAACACACGAACAAATTGTCCCGTACCTGGATATCCCTTTGCAACACGCCGACCCGCGCACATTACGCCGAATGCGTCGTCCCGCCAACGTGGATTGGGTGCGCGACACGCTTGCCAAGATGCGCGCCGCCATGCCGTCCTTAACCATCCGCACCACGTTTATTGTGGGCTACCCGGGCGAAACCGACGATGAGTTCGAAGCCCTATTGCGCTTTGTGGAAGAAATGCGCTTTGACCGCGTCGGTTGTTTCACTTATAGCCCCGAAGACGGAACGCCCGCCGCCACCTTGCCGAACCCTGTCGAGGAAGACGTAAAGATCGCGCGTCGTGATCTGCTGATGAGCACGCAACAACCGATCAGCTTGGCGCGCAACCAGCAATTGGTTGGGCAGGTGTTGGATGTGTTGGTAGAAGGCCACGCCGAAACGACCGACGAAGACGGCCAGCCAACCGGCGAGACGATCTCGTTGGCTCGGTCGTACCGCGACGCGCCGGAAATTGATGGCTATGTGCTGGTGGAGGGAAAGCTGCCGACCGGTGCACTGATACCGGTGCGCATAACCGGGGCTATGGTCTATGACCTGATCGCCGTGCCCGCAACCGCCTAACCGCGTCCAAGTGCGGGCTTCGCGTTTGGCGCTATACGCTTCCACAAAATCGGTTGCGCGCAAGACGTGCGATCAGTAAGATTGGGGCATCATGTAGCCTCGTTTCACCGAAAGGGAAGCGTGT
>JALSSH010000600.1 GCA_026984385.1 Ardenticatenia bacterium
GACGCACTGCGCCGTCCCACGTTTCCACCCGAGTACGTGGAGCGCGTGCGCGGGCAGATCGTCACGCACCTCAAAGTCCAAGAGCAGCACACGCGCCACGTGGCCGCGCGGCTTTTCCGCGAGTTGTTGTACCCCCCTGAACACCCTTACCACTATTTACCGTCCGGGCGGGTGGAAACCGTGCAACCCTTGACCCGCGAGCAGATCGTGGATTTTCACCGCACGCACTACGGCCCGCGCGGAATGTTCGTGGTGATCGTAGGCGCGGTGGAGGCAGAAGCGGCCATCGCACAAGTGGAACGCGCGCTCGGAGATTGGCAAAACGCCGCTCAACCGGAGCCGGCCCCCTTGCCGCCCGTTCCGCCGCTGGAAAGCGTGCGCGAACGAACGCAGATCATGCGCGATAAAAGCCAAGCGGACTTGGTGTTGGGGGTGGTCGGGCCGCCGCGCAACGCGCCGGATTGGATGGCGACCAGCTTGGCGAATAACATCTTCGGCGTTTTCGGCATGTACGGGCGCATCGGCGAGGTGGTGCGGGAAAAAGGCGGCATGGCCTATTACAGCTTCAGCCGACTTGACGGTGGGATAGGCCCGGGGCCTTGGCGCGTGATCGCGGGCGTCAATCCTGCCAATATTCAACCGGCCATCACCGCCATTCGTGGAGAGATTCGCCGCCTGACCGAGGAGCTGGTCAGCGAGGAGGAGTTGGCCGACAACCAATCCTATTTCGTCGGCCATTTGCCTTTGCAACTGGAAAGCAACGAGGGCGTGGCCGGCGCGATTGCCACGATGGAGCGCTATGGGTTGGGGTTGGACTATCTGCTGCGCTATGGGGACGAGGTGCGCGCGGTGACGCGCGAAGACGTGCGCGAGGCCGCGCGTCACTACTGGCATCCGGAGCGCTACGCGCTGGCGATTGCCGGGCCGGAAAGCTAACGGGGCGGCGATGTTTCGGGTCGGCGTGGACATGATCGAGGTGGCCCGCATTCAGCGGGCGCAGGAACGCTACGGCGAGCGTTTCTATGCCCGCTTCTTCACCCCCACCGAACGCGAACAGGCCCGCGACGTGCCCGCGCGTTTGGCGGCGCGCTTTGCGGCCAAAGAGGCCGTCGCCAAAGCGTTGGGCACGGGCATCGGGGATGTTGCTTGGTTAGAGATCGAGGTTGTCACGGGCGAGCGCGGGCGTCCGCATGTGCGCCTGCACGGAGAGGCGGCGCGCTTGGCCGCTGAGCTTGGCTTGGCGGAGTGGCAGATCAGCCTCAGCCACACCCGCGAACACGCACTCGCGTTTGTGGTAGCTTTCGGCGGGACCAAGCGGAATTTGACATCGGCCCAAGAATAGGCGAAAATCTTCAATGGATATGGATGTTTTGTCCAAGAGGGGTTTGGCACACTGTGAGGCGGGCGTTGTCTTTCTATCGAGCTGTGTTTCGGGCCGCTACATGCACTTGTATGTGTACGATGGCGGTTTTGAGGCATCCCGTGCCGAGAGGACAATGGTTTGTTGAGCAGTGAGCACTCTCTGCTTATGCCAGGCAATTGTCAGCCGACCGGGGAGGTCGGCTTTTTTGTTGTCTGGTGTTTGCTGTATGGCCTCAAACGCCGCTATTGCTTTTTGGCCGAATGACACATGAAGGAGTTTGCTCATGGCTGCAGAACGCCGCGTAGACCATAGCGCAATACGCACCAATCAATCTTTCATCATCGCCTTGCTGTCTGTGGCTTTTATTCTCAATGTGCCGCTGCTGGTGGGCTTTGTCGCTGTCGTAATGATTATTGGCACAGTGTGGCCCGGCGCGACGCTGTTTATGCGCGTCTATCGCCACATCTTGCGCCCGCTTGGTCTTGTCCGTCCGGACGTTGTGACGGACAACCCCGAGCCACACCGTTTCGCTCAAGGGTTGGGGGGGAGCTTCACCGCTTTGAGTTTTTTGGCGTTGCTGGCGGGGTATACCGCTTTGGGCTGGGCGCTGGCCTGGATGGTGATTGTGCTGGCGTCGCTGAATTTGTTCGCGGGGTGGTGCGCTGGCTGCACGATCTACTACTTGTTGAATCGGCTCGGTGCGCCGGGGTTTGACCGTCAACCGCCAAAGGTGAGTGAGTGATGGATAGGGTATTGCTCTTCGTTGTTATTGCATCGTTGTTCGCGCTCGGGTTTGCGCTTTTGCGGCGCTGGCAGCTCCGACGGGCGGCACAAAGCGCCCCCTATGATGCGCTCTTGAGCGCACTGCGCCCGGGCGTGCCGACCGTTGTTTACTTCGCTTCCCCCCATTGCGCGCCTTGCCGCACGCAACAGAAGCCGATTTTGCACGCGCTCCAAGCCGAGCTGGGCGAAGGTGTGCAGATTGTCGAGGTGAACGCCTTAGATGACCCAGCGGCAGCAAACCGTTGGGGGGTTTTTAGTGTGCCGACCACGTTTATCTTAGACCGAGAGGGAAAACCCCGCGAGGTCAATCACGGCGTGGCGCGCCTTGCACAGCTCAAACGCCAGCTCCAAAAGGTGGCCGCGCTTCAACCGCCGTCGAAAAGCTCGCCGAGGCAAGGAGGGCGTTTCGGCACACCGTGACGCTGAGTTTGGCCTACGACTTTTTGCGCCTTCAGTGCGCCGCGCTATACTTTTCCGCACAACCGCATATTTCCCGCTTCAGGTGACCAAAAGCCCGGATGCTGAGGTCATAAGGGGGGAAGCCGGTTAAAGTCCGGCGCTGTCCCGCAACTGTAGTGTCAGGCGCGCTGCCTGGCAGAGCCAGATTACCCGCCTGAAGCGTGAAGTCGTGCTCATCTCTCGTGGACAGGAGGTGCCGACGGTCAAAAAACTGTTGTCCCTGTTTGCGCCTTCCACCAAAAGGCGCTTTTTGTTTCTCTTTCCCTTGAAAAACAGGAGGTATACGCATGTGGAAGCGTGCGACCACGCTCACGTTAACTTTGGTGCTCGCCTTGAGCTTTGCGCTGCCCGTTTGGGCGCAAGATAACGCCGAACCGATAGCCCGCGCGGTGGACTTTTTGCTGAGTGTGCAAAACGAAGACGGCGGCTTCCCGAACGGCTTTGCGCCGGAAAGCGATCTCAGCACGACGGCGGACGCAACGCTGGCGTTGGCGGCGGCGGGCGTGGACTTTGGGCAGGTTTTCGCCGACGCCCCCAGCCCGCTGGACTACTTGGCCGAACAACTGACCACCGAAACGGAAATTTCCGTCGGCCAGGTGGCGAAGATCGTTAATGCACTGGTGGCGGCGGGTGTTGACCCGACCGACTTTGCCGACCAGGACTTGGTCACGTACTTGTTGGGCGCACAAGCTGAGGATGGCACGTTTGGGAGCGGGCCTTTTGACCATTGCCTGACCCTGATTGCGCTGGAAAACGCCGCCGCTGATGTGCCTGCCGAGGCGGTGAGCGCTGCCCTCGACGCGCAAAACGAAGACGGCGGCTGGGCTTTTATGGCCGAAACGCCTTCGGACACCAACACCACCGCGCTTTGCGTTCAGGCACTGGCTGCGTTCGACGCGGAAGACGCGATCAGCGCGGCGTTGGGCTATCTGGCCGCCATCCAGAACGAGGACGGCGGGTGGCCCTATCAAAACCCCAGCGATTACGGCACGGATAGCGACGCCAACTCGACCGCTTTGGTTGCGCAGGCGTTGATCGCGGTGGGCGCGGAAGAAATGGCGAGCGCTCCGCTGGCGTGGTTGCTCGGGATGCAGCAGGAAAGCGGCGCGTTCGCTTTCCAGGCCGCTTATGCGGACGACAACATCTTGGCGACGGTGGCCGTCATTCCGGCGCTGGCCGGTTTGCCGCTAAACGCTTGGATGCCGATGGCCGAAGAGGCCGAAGCCACGCCGTAGTTTTGGGCGTGTTGACGCTTGACCGCACGGGCGAGGGCGCAGGCCTTTGCCCGTGTTTCGTTCTGGCCGACCCCTTTTTCCCCTGCCGAATGTCACTTGTTCCCCCTGCGCTGTGCCGATTACAATGAGGGAAAAGATTTGGTGATTTTGCACAAATTTTTACCCGCATCTATTGGCGAATTTGTAAGGAAGGTTGGCCTTGCGCAAAAAAATTATTCTCGTTACCGGCGCAAACGGGGAAGTGGGGCACGGCTTGATCCAACAACTGGCCGCCCGTCCGGACCATATGCCGATTGTGGCGCTAGATGTCAAAAAGCTGGATCGGGCGTTGCGCCCGTATGTGTGGCGGATGATTGTTGGCGATATTCTGGACACCAGTTTGCTGGAAACGCTCAGCACCGAATACGAGATCGACACGGTCTTTCACTTGGCCGCGCTGCTTTCCACTTCTTCAGAGTTCAACCCCGAAAACGCGCACCGCGTCAACGTGCAGGGCACGGTCAATTTGCTTAAACTGGCCGTTGACCAAAGCCAAATGCGCGTCAAGCCGGTTAAGTTTCTCTATGCCAGCTCGATAGCCGTCTACGGACTGCCGGACTTGCAAACCAAGGCGGCGGCGGGCAATGTGACCGAGGATCAGTTCCTCAACCCGATCACGATGTACGGCTGCAACAAGCTCTATTGCGAGCATTTGGGGCGCTACTATGCGCGGTACTACCGCCAATTAGCCCGGGCCCGTGCGGTGGGGGTGGACTTCCGCTGTGTGCGTTTCCCGGGCCTCATCAGCGGCGTGACCATGCCCACCGGCGGAACAAGCGACTACGCGCCGGAGATGCTCCACGCGGCGGCTCAGGGGCAGCCTTACGCCTGTTTTGTGCGCGAAGACACCACCATCCCCTTTATGGTCATGCCGGACGCGATCAAGGCGCTTTTGACGCTGGCACAAGCCCCGCGTGAAAAGCTCACCCGTTTGGTTTACAACGTGACCAGCTTCAGCCGTTCGGCAGCAGAGTTGACGGAGGTGGTGCGCGCCGCTTTTCCCGACGCCCAGATCACCTTCAAGCCCTCGGACGCGCGCCAAGCCATTGTGGATAGCTGGCCGATGGGCGTGGACGACAGCGCCGCGCGGCAGGATTGGGGATGGACGCCGGACTATGACGCCGAACGTGCCTTCCGCGACTATTTGATCCCGACGATTGTGCAACGCTATCGCGAGCCGGTGGAGTAGGGAAAAGGCGGCGCGCCCAACGCGCACGCGCCCCAAACGCTCACGCGGGACAGTCGGCGTCCCGCGTGTTCCCTTTGTGCTTATAAGGTGGGGGACAATGTTTCCGGTGTGCCGCTGACTTCGGCGGCGAGGGCAACGGTGCTTTCGCTCGACTGAGCGGCTTCCGGAACGTGCGGCACGCCGTGCAACGCGCGCCAAGCCACCATGCCCGCCCCCGCGATGATCACGCCGGCCAGCGTGAACACGTGCCGCGCTCCGATGCGGTCCATCAGCGGCCCCGCGATCCCCATTGAAGCGATGTTGGCGACGTTAACGATTGTGCCGCGTGCAGCGCTGGCGCGCCCCAGTTTTTCGCTGGGGACGTGGCTCTGGATCAGCGTTGAGGAGACGATGCCAGAGGGGGAAATGGTCAACCCGACCGCGAAGAGCACGGCCAACATCAGCCCGTAGGTAGGCGTGAGGGAAACCACGACGGTCATAAGGCCGAAGGCGACCGTGCTTCCGCCGATGATCGCCGCCGGTGAGCGTTTGCGCACGGCGGCGGTGGTGACCAGCGCGCTGCTGGTGATGATGCCCAGCGTTTGGGCAAAGCGGATAGCGCCGAGGCCTTCTTCGGGCATCCCCAGGTCTTCGATCAGCAAGGGCACGAAGGTGACATTTGCCGCGCCCAGTCCTGCCATCAGCGCCAGCGAACTCAGCAGCACGCCGCGCATCACCTGGTCGGTGAAGACGAAGCGCAGGCTAAAGCGCAAATCAGCGGCCATACGGCGCGCTTGAGTGCGCAGTGTGCGCGTCCAGCGGCGCAACTTGGAGCGCGTGCGGGCGGCGTTGGCGACGATGTGCTCCTGGGTGACTTTGCCGGAGATGCTGATACGCGCGATGAAGTACGCGGAGATGAAGAAGCTCAAGCTGTCGAAAAGGAAGGCGGGCGCGGTGGCATCAAAAGCGCCCACCAACACGCCTGCCGCCGCCGCCCCGACCACGAACGAGAGCGTATGGGTGAGTTGGGCGAGTGCGTTGGCCGCCAGCAATTGATCGGGGCCGAGCATCAGCGGCAAAATGGCCGTGCGCGCCGGAAAAAAGAACGTGCTCACCGTGCTGAGCAAGGTCGAGACGAGGATGTAGACCCACACGTGGTCAAGATCGCGCACCAGCAAAAAGCCCAGCACCAAAAATCCGCGCACCACGTCGGCGGCGATCATAAGGCGTTTGCGGTCTGTGCGGTCTACGATAGCGCCTGCGACCATGCCCAGGAGCAAGCTCGGCAGCGCAGAAAGCACAAAGAGCGTGCTGAGGATGTGGCCGGCGGGCACGTCTTCGGCTTTTGCCATGTGGATAATGCCAAGCGTCATGGTGTTGTAGGCCAGCGCGTCCCCGAGAAAGGAGACCATTTGCCCCGTCCACAGGTGGCGGAAGTCGGCCACTTGCAGCGCGCTAAAGACGTTGACGCCCTGACGATAAAAAAGGGCCTGTGCCAAGCGTTTGAGGACAGGCCGTTGGGTGAATGGGTGAGCCATTGCGTTTGCCTTTGCGGGGGCGTTAGGTCTCTTCGTTCCAGAAGTTTTCGTCCTCGGCATCGTGATCGGCGCGGT
>JALSSH010000601.1 GCA_026984385.1 Ardenticatenia bacterium
GCGGGCGGGGTCGCGTCCACGTTGACCGTGCGCGTCTCCGGGTCATAGGCGCAAAACGGCTCTTCGGCCAGGTAGTCGCCCGTCATGCCGTAAGCGCGCGCCCGACACCCGGCGCAAACGTGCTTGAACTGACATGCGCCGCACTTCCCCTTCAGCAAGTCCGGGTCGCGCAGCTCGGCGAAAAGCGGGCTGTTTTGCCAGATTTCCCCGAACGTCTGCTTGCGCACATTGCCCGCGCTCACCGGCAGATAGCCGCAGGGGAAAACCTCCCCACGATGCGAAACAAAACACACGCCCGTACCGGCCAAGCAGCCTTTGGTCGCCGCGTGCATTTGCGGCGGCCCGCCGTTGCCGTGCCCGTGCGGGTGGCCGTTGCCCCGATGCCCGTGTAGCTGGCGGTGGTGGCTGGCGGGCAACTCGCGCTGAATGCCCCGCCGACGCTCCTCCGCGCGGCGCTGGCGCATCACGCGGAAGTAGTGCGGCGCGCACGTCGCCTTGAGCTGCAAATCCGGCTCGGCGATCTCGGTGTCGTAAAGCCAATTGAGAATACGCTCGTAGTCCGCCGCGCTGACCATTTGGTCATCGGCGATCTCCACGCCGCAACCCACCGGCACCAACAAAAACAGGTGCAACGCAATCGCGTCCAGGTCTTTGGTGAGCTGCAAAATCTGTTCGAGCTGCTCTTGGTTGTGCTTGGCAACGGTGGTGTTGATCTGCACCGGCACGCCGACCGCCCGCAGCGCGCGCACCCCACGCACCGCCGCCTCAAACGAGCCTTCTTGCCCGCGAAAGACGTTGTGCGTGGCCGGGTCTGCCCCGTCAAAGGAGATGCTCACGCGCTTGACGCCGCTTTCCTTGATGCGCGCGGCCAGCGCGTCGTCGATCATCGTGCCGTTGGTCGCCAGCGCCACGATCAGGCCCGCGTCGCTGGCGTGGCGCGCGATCTCGAAGATGTCGGGGCGCATCAGCGGCTCGCCGCCGGAAAGGATAAAGATCGGGCGCCCCACTTCGGCGATCTGGTCGATCAGCGTAAAGGCTTCCTCGGTGCTCAGGTCAAAGGGCGTCAGTTGGTCGGCCACCTCCACGCGGCGGCAATGCACACAGCGCAGATTGCAGGCGGCGGTGGTTTCCCAAAAGATCAAGCGCGGTGGGGGGTAGCTCATGGGGTCCTCGCAAAGGTGGTTGAGTGCGGCCAAAAAGGTATGAACCCATTGGAAACGAAAGCATCAACGGTCGCCAGTGCTTTTTGTCACTAATGATTTGTGACATTCCTACAGTTTTCTACATATTTTTCTGTGTCAAAATAGATTTTACTTAGATTTTCGCACTCCACCCGTTGCGCGTTGCCAAAACACAACACCACCCACCCGAAACGAGGGCTACGATGTTTCATTGCCGCAGTGTCAATCACCACCATACCCCCCTGGCCGTCCGCGAATGGCTCAGCCTCTCAGAAGCCCAACAAGCCCAGTGGCTGGCGCGTCACGAAGGCGAGCAAGTGGTCGTGCTTTCCACCTGTAACCGCTTGGAGCTTTACGCGCATGTGGGCAGTGTGCGCCAGATGAACGCGCTTTGGGCGGACTTGCTCGGCTTGCGAGACGTGACGCCGACCAGCGTGGCCGCGCACACCCTTTCGCTCAACGGCCAAGAGGTGGCGCGGCATCTTTTCCGCGTGGCCTGCGGGCTGGACTCAATGGCGTTGGGCGAGCCGCAAATCTTGGGACAGGTCACCCGCGCTTACGAACAAGCGGAAGCCCGAGGCGCGGCGGGCGCGGCGCTTTCGTTGCTTTTCCGCGCCGCCATCCACGCCGCCAAACGCGCCCGCACCCAAACCGCCATCGGCAAGGGGGCCGCTTCGGTCGGCTCGCTGGCGCTGGCGCGCGCCGAAGAGGTCGTCGGCGCGTTAGCAGAGCGGGCGGTGATGGTCATCGGCGCGGGGGAAATGGGCCAAACCATCGTCAAGGGGCTGGCACAGCGTGGGGCGCGCCGCGTCACACTGATCAGCCGCACGCTGGAGCGCGCGCAGCGCCTGGCCGCCGACTGGGGAGCCTCCGCGCGCCCGATCACTGCGCTGGGGGAGGCGCTGGTGGAGGCGGACGTGCTCTTCACGACGGCAGGGGCGGCGCACGTCATCCTCACGCGCGACGATCTCGCGCCGATCATGGTGGCGCGCGGTGGGCGGCGGTTGTGCATCGTGGATATTGCCATGCCGCGCAACGTGGCGCCGGACGTAGCCGAGCTGGAGGGCGTGTGCTTGCATGACCTGGACACGCTCCAACACACCGTCGAGTGCAACTTGGCCGAGCGCCAGGCCAGCGTCCCCCAGGTGGAGCACCTGATCGAAGAGGAGTTGGCCGCCTTTTGGAGCGACTATCGCGTGCGCGAAGTTGTGCCCACCATCCGTTTGTTGCGCGAGCACGCCGAGGCCTTGCGCCAAGCGGAACTGGCGCGCGTGTTGCGCCGTTTGCCCAGCGACAACCCCCGCGAAAAAGAGTTGATCGAGCAATTCAGCCATCGGCTGATGAACAAGATGTTACACCACGTCACGCGCAGTTTGCGCGAGCGCGCCGCCCAAGATGACGGCGAGCTTTTCGCCACCGTCACCCGTGACCTCTTCGGGCTGGAAGAGCGCGCCCGATGAAGACGCTACGCATAGGGACACGCCGCAGCGCCCTGGCGCTCTGGCAAGCTCAGCGCGTGCGCGAACTGCTCTTGGCCCACTACCCCGCTCTGTCGGTTGAGCTGGTGCACTTCACCACGCGCGGCGACCGCGTGCTCGACCGCCCCTTGCCGGAGATCGGCGGCAAGGGACTTTTTACGGCGGAGTTGGAGCGTGCGTTGCACCAGGGACACATTGACTTGGCCGTGCACAGCCTCAAGGACTTGCCGACCGAGACGCCGCCGGCCTTCACGTTGGGGGCGTTTTTGCCGCGCGCCAACCCGCTGGACGCGCTGGTCAGTCGTGGCGGGCAGAGCCTGGACGCGCTGCCGCACGGCGCAACGGTCGGCACGAGCAGCTTACGCCGCCGCGCGCAGTTGCTGGCGCACCGCCCCGATTTGCGCTTGGCGCTGTTGCGTGGCAACGTGGACACGCGCCTACGCAAGGCGCTCGACCCCAACGGCCCTTACGACGCGGTGATCTTGGCGGTGGCGGGCTTGGAGCGGCTGGGGCACGCGGACGCGATCACCGAGCCGCTTTCGCCGCAGGTGATGATGCCCGCGCCGGCGCAAGGGGTAGTCGCGGTGCAGTGCCGCGCCGATGACGCGGAGACGTTGCGTTTGCTGGCCGCGTTAGACGACCGCGTCGCCCGCCTCACCGCCCGCGCCGAGCGCGCCTTCTTGCGCCGTTTGGAGGCGGGCTGTCGGCTGCCGGTGGCCGCCTACGCCACGCTGAGCGACGAGCGTTTGTACTTGCGCGGGCGCGTGAGCAGCCTGGACGGCGCGCAGACGATCACGGTGGCGGGCGAGGCAAACGCTGATGACGCGGTGGCGCTGGGCGTACAGTTGGCGGAAGAGGCGCTCGCGCGCGGCGCGGACGCGCTGTTGGCGGCCATACGGGAGGAGTTGCCGCGATGAGCGCTCACCCTTTGCGCGGCAAACGCATCGTGATCACGCGCCAGCGCGAAAAGGCCGCGCCCTTCGCCGAAAAGTTGCGCGCGCTGGGCGCCGAGCCGCTGATCGTGCCGACCATCGCCACGCGCCTCCCTGCGGACCGTTCCGCATTAGACGCGGCGCTGAGCTGTCTGGCAGTCTACCATTGGGTTATTTTCACCAGCGCCAACGCCGTGCGCCACGTCTGGGAGCGGCTGAGCGCGTTGGGTCGCCCCGCGCCGCTGGCCTGGCCTGCGGTCGCGGCTATCGGGCCGGCGACCGCCCGCGCGCTGTTGGAGCGCGGCGTGCGCGCACGACTCGTCCCCTCCGCGCACGTTGCCGAGGCGCTCGCCGAAGCGTTGACCGCCCACGCCGATCTGCGCGGCAAGCATATTTTGCTCCCGCAAAGCGATTTGGCGCGCCCCGTGCTGGCCGAGCTGTTGCGCGCGGCGGGCGCCGAGGTGCACGCCGTCGTCGCGTATGAGACCTTCCGCCCGCCCGCCGACCCCGCCGCATTGCAAGGGCCGCTGGACGCGCTCACCTTCACCAGCCCATCCACCGCGCGCAACTTCGCCGCCATGTTTCCGGACGCGCGCCAAAAGTTCCCCGAAGCGCTGATCGGCTGCATCGGGCCGATCACGGCGCGGGCGGTGCGCGCGTTGGGCTGGACGGTGGACGCCCTCGCCGACCCGCACACCGAAGACGGCCTGATCGCCGCTTTGGGCGCGGCATTTGCCGCCCGCTCCACGACCTCACACGCACACCGAAAGGACGATGCCCGATGAGCTTTCCCACTTTGCGCTTGCGCAGGTTGCGGCGCAACGAAAATTTGCGCGCGCTGGTGCGCGAAACGTCGCTCAGCCCACAGCATTTGATCGCGCCGCTTTTCGCCGTGCACGGGGAGGGCGTGCGGCGGGAGATCCCCTCTATGCCAAACGTGTACCATCTTTCGCCGGACGAGCTGGCGCGCGAAGCGGAGGAGATCGCCGCGCTGGGGCTTCCGGCGGTGATCCTCTTCGGCGTGCCCGCGCACAAAGACCCCGTCGGGCGAGAAAATTTCGCCGACGACGGGATCGTGCAACAAGCCGTGCGCGCGATCAAAAGCGCCGTGCCGTCGCTGTTGGTCATCACCGACGTGTGCCTGTGTGAATACACAGATCACGGGCATTGCGGGCTGGTGCGCGATGGGGAAATTCTCAACGATGAGACGCTGGACGTGCTGGGCAAGGTCGCCGTTTCTCATGCGCGCGCGGGGGCGGACGTGGTCGCGCCTAGCGGCATGATGGACGGCATGGTCGCGGCCATTCGCGCCGCGCTGGACGGAGCAGGCTACAGCGGCGTGGGCGTGCTCTCGTATGCGGTCAAGTACGCCAGCAGCTTTTACGGCCCGTTCCGCGACGCGGCCCAGTCCGCGCCCGCCTTTGGAGATCGCCGCACCCACCAGATGGACCCGGCCAACGCCCGCGAAGCGCTACGCGAAGCACGCTTGGACGCCGAAGAAGGCGCGGATATGCTGATGGTTAAGCCCGCGCTGGCCTACTTGGACGTGATCCGCCGCGTGCGCGAGCGCTTCGAGCTGCCCCTGGCCGCCTACAGCGTCAGCGGCGAGTACAGCATGATCAAGGCGGCGGCAGCGCGCGGCTGGATCGACGAGCGGCGCGTGGCGCTGGAGACGTTGCTCGCCATTCGGCGCGCCGGCGCGGATATGATCCTGACGTACTACGCTAAGGAGGCGGCGCGATGGCTCGGCGCGTGAGCTTTTTTTTGCGGCGGGGGCTTTGCCCCCGCACCCCCAGCAGGGGTCGGGCGACCCCTGCACCCCCCGCGAGCCGCGCTGCGCGCGCCTCGCGGAGCGGACGCCCGCCGGTCCGCACAAGCGTTTGCGGCAAGTGGACGCCGGGCGCGCCGCCCGTGCGCCTTTCGGCGCACTACGCGCGGCAAAGCCGCGCGTCAGCCGCGCGCAGCGCGGCTAGGCGGCGCGCCCCCCGACGGCGGACGTATCTCGGGGGCGAACGGTTGCCGCCGAAAAGCGCTCATAGCTACCGTGCCTCACGGCGCGGGCCGCGCCGTGAGGCGGGGTCAAGGGGCAATGTGCCCCTTGCGGGGGCGTGGGGGCAGCGCCCCCACCTTCCACACCCACACGCGCGCCACGCCGAGGGGGTGCGCCGATGAACGACCGTTTTCTGCGTGCGTGTCGGCGCCAGGCAGTGGACGCCACCCCCGTTTGGCTCATGCGCCAAGCCGGACGCTACATGCCCGAGTATCGCGCGGTGCGCGCGGGGCAAAGCATGTTAGAAACACTGCGCCAGCCCGAGCTGGCCTGCGAGATCACGTTGCAGCCTGTGCGCGCCTTTGCCCTGGACGCCGCGATCATCTTCGCGGACATCCTCCCCCCGCTGATCGGGATGGGCTTGCCCTTGCGCTACGAAGAGGGGCGCGGCCCCGTGCTGGAGCGCCCCATCCGCACGCCCGCCGACGTGGACGCGCTGCGCACACCTCCCCCTGAGGAAAACGTACCGTACACGCTGGAGGCGATCCGCTTGGCCCGCCGCGAGCTGGCCGATCGCGTCCCGCTAATTGGCTTTGCGGGCGCGCCTTTCACGCTCGCCAGTTACGCTATCGAGGGCGGCAGCTCGCGCCACTATCTGCACACCAAAACGTTCATGGCCGAGCACCCGCAGGCCTGGGCGCGCCTGATGGAAAAGCTGAGCACGGTGGTTGGCGACTACCTGTTGGCGCAAGTCCAAGCCGGTGCGCAAGCCTTGCAGCTTTTCGATAGCTGGGCGGGCGTGCTTGCCCCACCCGTCTATCGGCGGCAGGTGTTGCCCTATGTGCAGCGCATTTTCCGCCGCGTGCGCGCCGCCAATGTGCCGCTGATCTACTTCGGAACGAACCTCAACGGCCTGCTGCGCGATCTGCCGACCAGCGGCGCGGACGTGATCGGCGTGGACTGGCGGATTGACCTGGCGGACGCCTGGGCGCAGCTCGGCGAGGTGGCCGTGCAAGGCAACCTTGATCCGGCGGCGTTGTTGGCCCCCTGGCCGCAGCTCCGCGAGCAG
>JALSSH010000602.1 GCA_026984385.1 Ardenticatenia bacterium
GGAAAGCGCTGTTGCCCGCTGTGGCCTTAGGCGGGCTTCTGATCGGTTATGCGTTGGGGCGCGGCCCCGCTCAGTGGTACGGCGGCACAGGCTGGGGAGCGCGCTATCTGATCCCCGCCGCGCCGTTTCTGGCGTTGTGGCTGCTGCCCGTCTACGCGGCGCTGATGCGAGCGGGAGTGGCGTGGTGGAAGCGCACCGTAGCGTTGGCGCTTTTTGCGTTGAGCGTGGGCGTGCAGCTTCTGGCGGTTGCTGTGCCGGTGAACGCCTACTACGCGCACCTGGCCGCGCAAAACCCGCCCATCATCCCCTGGGAGGAGGGCGCTTGGAGCTGGCGCTGGTCGCCGTTGTGGGTCAATCTCAAGTTGCTGGGCGCGCAAACGCCGCATTGGGCTTGGCGGCAAGCCGTCGGCGCGGACGTGTGGCTGTTGCCTGCGCTGAGCTTGGGGCTGGCGACGTTGGCGCTGGGCTGGTTAACGTGGTGGGTGCGCCATCGCCGAGCGCACCGCGCGGCGTTTGCCGCCACGTTGGGCACGTTGGCGGTGGCGCTGGGCGCGGCGTGGTACGGCGGGCTGTATGCGGTGCGGCACGACCCGCGCTATCGGGGCGACTTTGCACCGGCGCGCGAGATGTTGGCCCAGATGGAAGCGCGCTTGCAGCCGGACGACGTGATCGTGCTCAGCGACGACACCTACGCCGAGTTCTTTATGAACTTCTACAAACGATCCGCTCCCACCGTCTACACACTGCCCTTTTCCCCGGGCGAGCGTCCCAGTCCGGAACAAGCGCCCGAAGTGGTTTCCCCGTACCCCGAAGAGCTGATCCATCGCTCGGACACGGTCGTTTTTGCAGATTTGGCGCAGCGCCATCGTCGCTTGTGGGTGGTGGTGCACGACAGCCCCTTTGTGCCCTGGGCCGTGCGTCCGGTGGAGCTATATCTTTCGCGGCACTACTTCTCCGTGTTGGACGTGCAGGGGAGCGATGTGGCGCGCGCGGCGCTCTTTGACTTCACCGACGCTCCCCCCGCCACCGCACTTGGCTGGCCCACCCGTCGCCTGGACGCGGACTTCGGCGGGCAATTGCGCTTGGTCGGCTTCGATCTACCGCGCGGAACAAGCTATCACGCGGGCGAGACGGTCCCCGTCTCGCTGTTGTGGGAAGCGCTGGCGCCGCCCACGCAAGATTACACGGTGGGGCTGCTGCTGATCAACGCAGACGGGCAACCTGTCGCCCAAAGGGACGCACTGCCGATAAACCAGTTTGGGCATACGAGCACCTGGCGCGTGGGGACGCTGCAACGTGACAACCACGCGCTGGCGCTGCCGATGGATTTGCCAACGGGAGATTATGAGCTGTGGGCAGTGCTCTATTGGTGGCAAGAACCCGCCGCGCGTTTGCCGGTCAGCGGCACGGATGGGCGCTCGCTC
This sequence comes from Ardenticatenia bacterium, assembly GCA_026984385.1. Lineage (GTDB taxonomy): Bacteria > Chloroflexota > Anaerolineae > Aggregatilineales > Aggregatilineaceae > JALSSH01. The sequence continues at coordinate 1,425 of JALSSH010000602.1, forward strand.
GGTGACCACGCCCTGCTGGGGACGCTCCACGTGCGCCCCTGACGTTTGGCGTGAGGGCGGGCGGTTGCGCAAACAAACGGGATGTTGTAGCTTCTCTGTGTCATTGTAGCCACTTTGCATACCACGCAACGAGAGGAACGCATGAGCAAAACTGTTAATGTCACCTGGCTGCAAAGTTTGCAATTTGTCGGCACGGATAGCTCCAAGCATTCGGTCGTGCTTTCCGGCCAGAGCGAGGCCGACGGCGTGGGGATGAAGCCCGCCGAGTTGCTGCTTGTTTCCCTGGCCGGATGTACGGCTTATGACGTGGTCAACATTCTGCGCAAAAAGCGCAAAAAATTGTTGGATGTGCGGGTCAGCGCGGAAGGCACGCAAAGCGACAAACCACCCTACCCCTTCGTGCGTATCCACTTGCACTATGTTATTTGTGGCGAGGGAATTTCGGAGCGCGACGCGGCCAAAGCCGTCCAACTTTCGCGCGAAAAATATTGCTCGATTTCGGCGACGCTTTCTGCTGGCGTGGAGATCACCTCGGACTATGAAGTTATCCCGCCGGAAGAACTCGACAAATAGCGTCAACATTCGGCCCGACCACACCGGTAATGAACGCAAGGGGGCGGCATAGTGGACTTTCTGGATTTTTTCCTGGGGCAAGGCAATAATCGCCGAGGCGGTGATGGCATCTCCGAGCTGATCGGGCGCTTCACCAAAAGCATTGTGGGCTGCGGATGTATTGTCGTGTTGGTGCTCGTTGCGGCTATCGTGCTCATGGTGCAAGGCACGATCCACATCAGCGACGACGCCTTCACGACCATTGTGGTCCTGATCACGATCGGCTTTGCGGTCATCTCGTTAATTCGTGCCAGCAGCGGGCGCTGAGCACACGCTAGGGGAAGCTACGCTGCACCCACTGCATCGGGTCTACTTGCACACCGCCCACCCACATCTCCCAATGCAGATGTGGGCCGGTGGAACGCCCTGTCGAGCCGACCGCGCCGATCGTCTGCCCTGCGGTCACCACGTCGCCCACCGCCACATTGATCGCGGAAAGGTGAAAGTACGCCGTCACCACCCCCCAACCGTGATCAATGGCAACGGCGTTGCCGCGCACCGGCAACTCTTCGGCCAACACCACCACGCCCGCCGCCGGCGCCACAACGGGTGAGCCTGGCGGCGCGGCGAAATCTGTGCCGCTGTGAAAGGTGCGCAACTCGCCGCCGTTGTACGAGCGGCGCGTGCCAAAAGGCGAGGAGATCGCGCCGGAGGAGGGTAGCCCCATCACGCCATCGAAGTAGCGACGCGCGGTGAAGCTGCTCATCACGCGCGCAAAAAGCTCCCATTCCGGCTCGGTCACTTGCGGATTGAGCAAATCTTGCTGCTCGGTGGTGAGCGAAATCGTCTCCGAACTATAGCCCCCTTCCACCACCTGCACGCGCAACGTCAATGTGGTTTGTGTGCCGTCTTCGCGCGTGGCCGTGAGCACCATCGGGTAGACGCCTGCCGCCGTGAAGGCGTGTACGCCGAAAAGCGCGTAATGCTGTGTGGCGTCCTCGGTGACGAGCTGCACCGGATAGCCCAAAAACGTGCCGCTGAGCGTCACATATTCGCTGGTTTGCAGATGGATACTAAGCGTTTTGCCCTGCACGGCAGGCACAGGGGAAAGCTCGCAGTCGGTGAAAGGGGGGGGCAGATCGCGGAGCGGGGCTTGGGCGGCGCTGCCCGGTATCCATAACGTCTGCCCGACAAAAAGCGGTGCACTCGGCGAAAGCGCGTTCGCCTCAGCGAGCGCGGCAACCCCCACCCCATAGTGCACGGCCACCCGCGCCAAATTGTCGCCCGTTTGCACATGATAAAGCGCGCGCGGCTCGACGTCGCCGCCTTGTTCCAAACTCAGCGGCACGGCAATCTCTTGTCCCACGTAAAGTTGTGCGGGGTTAGTCATGTGGTTGGCGGCGGCAAGCTCGGCGGGCGGGGTGTGATAGTGGCGCGCCAACGTTTCCAGCGTTTCCCCGGGTTGGAGCGTATGCAAGGTCACCGTGCCCGCCGAATCGCTGCTTTGCACGTTGGGGATAAGCAACCGCTGGCCGACGGTAATATAACGCGGATCGTCAATGCCGTTGGCCTGCGCGATGGCATCAACCGTTGTGCCGTAGCGCATGGCGATCTGGAAGAGCGTTTCGCCGCGTTGTACCACGTGGATCGTGGTGCTGCCCTGGCCGCCGTCTTGGGCCAGCGCAGGCCATGCCGCGCCCCAAAGCGTCAGCGCAAGCGCGAGCAAACATAGGCGACGGAAGACGATAGCGCGATGGGTCATCGGCGGTAGCAAGCGGTCATGGAGTGCGCGCGGTGATGATGTCCAATAACTCGGCGGCACGCTGCAGTTTTTCCAGCGCCGCACTTGTCCAAGCGATGCCTTGCTCGGCGGAGGCGGACAGCGCCATCGTGCCGCAGTCGCGCTCGTAGAGCTGCCGCGCTTGCTGGGCCAGCACCAGCCCTTCTTGGAGCGCTTGGAGCGCTTCTTCTAATTGCGGGTCGGCCACCCCTGGCGCGTGAAGCAATGCCTCTTGTTGCGGTGAAAGCTGGTAAGGCTGCGGCCAGGTGCTCAGTGCGCAATAGTTGGTGGTGGTCTGCCCCTTTGCGCTGATCGCCTGCTGCCATTGGTCGAGCATTCCCGTTCCGTAGGGGTTTTGCAAGTCCAGCAAAAAGTCTTCGGCCAAACGCGCGCGTATCTCCGCCACAATGGTCGGATAGTCCAACGCGGGCAACGGCAACGGCGTTGGCGTGGCGGTTGGCGTCGGTGTGACGGTCGCTGTCGCGGTCGCAGTGGCGGCGCGCGTCCTTTCAAGCGTCGCTGTGCCCTCACCGTCAGCGGGCGCGGTTGCGCTGGGTGGGGCAGCGGTGGCGGTTAACGTCGGCGGCGGCGTGACGGTCGGGCCGACGGTGGGCGCGGGGCTTTCTTGCGCCAACTGCAAAAGCTGCGCCGTTTCGCCGAGCTGTGCTTCCACTTGGTCGAGCTTGCGCGCCGCGTCTAAGATGCGGTCGGTTTGAGCTTCGGGGTCGTCGCAAGCGCTTTTGAGCAGCAACAACGCCGCTTGCAGCCAGGGCTGCGTGGCGTCCAGCTTGCCGCCCAGCACCTTTAGGTCGGGGTAGGTGAAGCGGTCGGTTTCCGAAAGCCCTATCGGCGGCGGCACTTCATAAGCCAAGTCGCAATTGGGCTGGCCGGTCTCGTTGTAGGTTTGGATCTCCCCGCGCAGCGCTTCGTCCAGCGCTTGGAGCGCGGTTTGTTGCTTGTCCAGCCGACTCAAAAGCTCGTCGCGCGCGGTCGGATGCCAATTTTCCCAGTCCGGCACGCCGGCTTGAGAGGCGTTGTTTTTCCCGCCCGAACCGGAAGCCAGGCGCAAGCCGTGCAAAGCCAGCGAGACGACAAAAAGCGCGATCAACGCCCCCAAAACCAAACTGAGCGTTCGCTCGCCTGGGAAGGGAAGGCGCTTTTTCCCGCTTTGCGACGCTTTGAAGCGCGCAAGCGCCGCCCGCGCAACCTCGCGCACTTGCGGATCGTCATCGCTCAAATAGGCGACACGCAGCGCCGGAATAACTTCCGGATCGTGGGTGGCGGCCAATGCGCGGCAGGCTTTGCGCCGCACCTTCGGATTGTCGGCGGTGCGCAGCCGCGTGACCAGTTCGCTGCGTTCCGGCTTGCTCATGCCTCGCTCCTCGTGGATCGTGCTCCCGCGCCTCTATTCTGCCGCAACAACCGTAAACGTACAATCGCCATCGTCGCTGGGGTGAGCTGTGCCCGGGCCGAACTGGGCGTAACCATCCGTGATCGGCTCGTCCCACGTCAGGTGGAAGGTGACGGTATGTTCCCCCGCATTGAGTTTGCCCACCGGATAGTACCAGTAGACAATCCACACGCCGGATTCGAGCTTCGTATCGGTGGCGTAGCGCTGCCAATCTTCCAACAGCTCGCCGTCCAAACGCACTTCGTAGTGGGCGTTTTGCAAGTGTGGCTCCATCAAACGCGGTTGTGCCACGAACCAGCTCCACTCAATGAACACGTTGTCGTCAGTTGTGGGAGTGGGGGGGCGGACGCCCTTTTGATGGCAATAGGCCAAAATATTGACGCGATTGGGGACGGGGGTGGGTGTTGGGCCGCCGATGGTGGGTTGTGGCGTTGTGGGTGCGGGCGTAACATAGCCGACGATCTCCTTGAAGTCGGTTTCGATCAAGCGCGCGTACACCCAAAGATATTGGATTTCTCCGTCCTCGTCCTCATAAGCCACCTTATACCATTCGCGCCCATCTGCGTCTGTCTGGATGCCGACCACGCCCAAATCTGTTCCCGGGGGCACGCTGAACACAATGGGATAGTCCGTGCCCGGCCCTTCACGCAGATTGACGTTTTCTGTCGAGCGTACCGCGCCGGAAACGGTCGGCGTGGGGGTCAAGGTGAGCGTGGGGGTGAGCGTAGGGGGCACAGGCGTATCGCTGGACACAGGCGTTAGGGAAGGGGTATAAGTGGCGCTAGGGATAGGCGTGGCCGTGAAGCGCGGCGTAAAAGAGACAATCGGGCCGAGTGTGCGCGTGGGCACGGTGAGCACCGCGTCGCCCTCAGTGGCGGCGGTTGGCGTTCCTGTTTCCACTGTGTCACAAGCCGCCAGCGCTATCGCCAGTGCCGCCAAGGTTATCGGCCAGAACCACTTGCAAAAACGCTTACGCATACCGTCTCCCTCTCCCAAAAACAGAGCTTCCACCGTGTTCAGCTTAGCAGCATTCGCCGCTCCGCACAACTACCGAAGTAGTTTGGGGGACATGGCCGCGTTTGTGCGATCTACTTGACGCATGAGTGCGGATTGTTGCACATTCGCACCGGCGTTTGTACACTTGCGCTACCTTCGGCACGTGGCAAAAGTGGGGCTAAACAGCGATGATCGGTCGAAAACTCGGCAATCGGTACGAAATTCAGGAGTTGCTCGGCGAAGGGGCAACGGCCATCGTCTATAAGGGCGTGGATACGTTGCTGGGGCGCACAGTGGCGATTAAGATGCTGTTACCCTATGTGGATGAAACTGCGCGCAAGCGTTTCCAGCGAGAAGCGCGCGCCGCCGCCCAGCTCAACCACCCGAATATTATGGCGATCTACGATGTGGGGGAGGACGAGCAACCGTACCTGATTATCGAGTATATCGAAGGTCGCCCCTTGTTTGAATTCATCCCT
>JALSSH010000603.1 GCA_026984385.1 Ardenticatenia bacterium
ATTTTGTCGCATCAATGCAGAAGCCACATTGGTGGCGATAGTGGTGACACCGGCGCCAGCCTGGGGACTGTACACCACCACGATATGCCCCGCACCGGTGAGCGGAGCAGCGCCGCTAGGACGACTCTCCGCCGTCGGCGCGGCCTGCACAGCAGACATGGCGGCTTCTTGAGCGCGCAACGGTGCGTTGCGCTCATAAACGCGCCGGATGGTGGTATAGAGGTCTTCGCTAGAGATCGGTTTGGTCAAAAAGTCTCGCGCACCGGCTAACATGGCCTTGCGCAAATAGTCCGGCTCGCTTTGCACAGACATCATCACAATGGCCGTCGTGCGCACCGCCGCGCTGATCTCGCGTGTAGCGCTGATGCCGTCCATATCCGGCATGTTGATGTCCATCAGGACAACATCCGGCTTATATTTGTTCGCCAGCTCGATCGCTTCACGCCCGGTACTCGCGCCTTCGCCGCCGACAACCTCGATATCTTTTTCAAACGCCAGCAGTTTGCGCAGGTTTTCGCGCGTTTCTCGAATGTCATCAACGATCAATACCTTGATGACTTCGCGTGTTTCCTCACCGCTCATTCGCTCTGTCCCTCTAGCTTAGCTCCCAAGCCTTATAACGTCCAACACGCCGCACTAAAAGAAGGTGTAAGAAAGTGTGCCCGAACGCCCTACAACGCTCACGTTCCTGGCACACCTCCTTTGCTCAAGTTACCTTGCGCCAGCGCGGGCGCCACGCTTACTGTTCGGTTGTCTGATCGCTCAAGAAGTCAAAGAGCGTGCCGATATCAAAGCGCCGCACACTAGTAATCGGCGGTTCAAGCGCAAATTCCAGCGCGTTAGGCGGTGTCGCGTTGTAGTTACGGATCATGTAGTCCAACGTGACCGGGTCGGTGTTCACAACACGGCTGTCGCCCGCCGCCCGCAAAACCAGCGTAATCGGGATTTGTGCGTCCACCGCCCAAGTGAGCACCAGCGCGTCTTGCGGAGAGACGCCCAGCGTAATGATCAAAGGTTGATACGGTGTGGGCGAAGGTGGGGGTGTGACGGCCTGATTTTGCTGCTGAGCTGCGGCTTGTTCCCCGGGCGGCAAAACGGTCGCCATCTGGGTTGGTGTAGGCGTCAACCCAATGAACTTGCCCGTCTCGTCAAAATAGCCCACGTGCACCACAAAAGCGTTTTGTACGGTGTATTGCGTGACCAAACGGGGACGTTGCGAAGGTTCACTCGGGCCGAGCAAAACGCCCTCGGGGGTCAAAGTGCTGGCTTCGGTACGCCCCTGGCGCGGTGCGCCAATGACCAGCTCGCCCGTTTCCATCCGCGTGATGATCGAGATATTGTTCGGCAAGCGGGTTTGGAAGTCCGGATCGACATCCACAAACAGGAAGGACAAAATCACGTCTACAAAGTCCCCATCACGGATGCCGTAAGCCACCTGCCCTACGCCGGAGGGGTCCAGTGGGATGGAAACGGCCACCCAATTGCGGTCGTTTGGCAACGCATTGAGGATGGCGGCGGCGTCCGAACCTGTGCGGGCCACCTCATAAAGGTTGTCCACTACATAACGCTGCAAAACAGGCGACCCCCGAAAGATATCGGTGCGGGCCACCTTGCCGACCACGTCGTCCAGTTCTGTGAAGTAGTTACTCGCCTCTGGGAGTGCGTCTTTGGGCCAGGGCATGATGCCAACGCCGTTTTCCGGAATAACCATCCCGCGTGACATGTCTTGGAGGGCCACAACGATATTTTCGTACTCGATAATCGGCTGCGCAGGCGGTGCGCCTTCTCCGCCGTCACCCACTGCCGCGCCCTCACCGGCAACCGCCGTGCCTTCACCTGTCGGCGCAGTTTCCTGGCCCTTGCCGCCCGACATCAGCACGACCACGGCCACGATGATCAACAACGCCACAGCTCCCAACAAAATCAGCAATCGGCCTCGCATATGCGTCCCTCCCAGCAGGGGTACGTTTCAGCCGGCAAAACGCCCCGCTCAATGATCAGAAAATGTACGCTTAGCTTTTAGTTTAGTCCGATGCGCCGTTTGCGCAAACAGTTCCACAGTCCTAGTTCGGTTAGAATCGCACAACCCACGTCGAAGACATGAGCCGTGTTCATTCTTCAACGTTTGCCGTCGCCGGAAGCATGATCACGTAGCGGGTCAGTTCGTCTTCTGCGCTTTGCACGTCCAGCGAGCCGCCCACCAGCTCGATGCGGTCTCGTAGTGTGCGCAAGCCGGAAGCGTCTTCACTCGAGGCCGACGAAAAGACCGTATCCGGATCGAAGTTGCGCCCGTCGTGTTCAATCGTCGCTTTGACGGTGGTTGTGCCCACGTCCAGGACAATGGTCATGGAGCTGGCGTCCAACTCATCGCGCGCATAGCCCATGATGCTCTGGATGGCACGGAACATCATCACTTCGATATGAGCGGGCAAACGGTGATCGTCGCCCAAAATATTGAGCTTGGCCTCGATGTTCGTCTTGTCCTGGAAAGCCTCCACATAACGACGGGTGGTCGGCACCAAACCCAAATCGTCGAGCATCATCGGGCGCAAGTCAAAAATGAAGTCGCGCACCTTCAAAAACGTTTCGCTGGCTGCCGTCTTCAGGTTGCCCAGTTCTTCAGCGGCACGCGCAGGGTCACGGTCAAAGAGGCGTTGGCAAATTTCCGCTTGCAAGATGAAGTTGGTTAACGATTGAGCAGGCCCGTCATGCATCTGACGCGCCAGGCGTTGCCGTTCTTCTTCCTGCGCCTCTACCATGCTGATGATCGCCTTGGTAGAAAGCCCGCTTTGCTTACCGAAAAAGTCATCCGTGCCCGCGGCCACACCGCCCTCAGCCAATTGGTCCGGCTGCACACCGCGCAACATCGCCAACAAGCGCCCCAACAATTGCTCGATGTGCTGCAACTCTTCTTGATTGCCCTTGAGCTTGTCAAGCTGTCCTTGCATCGAAAGAAGGCGCGTTTTGGCGTCCAACGCATTATCATACGCCGCTTTGATATCCGGACGTGGGATTGTGTCGAAGTTCGCTTCTACGCGGCTGAGCTGGGCGCTGATCGCCACGTTACGCTCGCGCAGGCGCTCTACTTCCAGTTGCGTTTGCACAATAAGTTGCTGATTTTCGCGGATGCGGGCCTGGATCTGTTCGTGTTCGGTCTCGATCTCGGCAAGCAAATCGTTCTTCAGCGAGGTAGCACCCTGGGACATGTTCACTTTTCCTCGTTGCACCTATTAACCGTTATCGTCGCGTTCTGAGGGGGAAGTGCCATGTTGATCTGCGCTCACCCACCCCCGCACCCAGCCGCGTCGCAATGCATAGACCGCCGCTTGGGTCCTGTCGCGCACGTCGAGCTTTTTCAAAATAGAGGTCATATGGTTCTTCACCGTCTGGTGGCTGATGCCCAAAAGCTGGGCGATCTCTTTGTTGCTTTTGCCCTGCGTCACATAGCGCAAAATTTCCATTTCGCGCGGGCTGAGCGGCACAAAATGTTCGCCGGGGTCCACCATGTAAGGGCCGGTCGCCGCCTCCACGCCCGCATCCAACCAGGCTTTGACGCCGTCCGCATCCAACACGCGCCCTTCAACCACGAAATAGCCGCGCGCCACTGTGCGAACGATATTCACCAATTGTTCCGGCTCGATGTCCTTCGGGCAATACGCCGCTCCGCCGGAGCGCATCGCGTGGAGCACTTGCTCCATATCGTCATAAGCGGTCAGAAGCACGATAGCCGTTGTAGCATGTTCCGACTTCAGGCGGCTGGCGACTTGCAAACCGTTGATGCCCGGCAAGTTAATATCCAGCAGCAGCACATCCGGTCGCAGACTGCGTACCAACTCCAACGCCTGTTCGCCGCTCCCCCCTTCTGCAACAACCTGTATATCTTCCTCTGCGTCAAAAATTCGTAACAATCCCTGGCGAAACACCGGATGATCGTCCACGATCAGCAGGCGAATTCGCCTCCGGTCTGCGCCTTCCACACCTTCCGACATCGCCCGATAACCTTCCACCCAAGCCCAGTAAATCGCCCGGGGCTACACAAATTTTCTCGCTTCACCCTATCATAGCATAGGATGGAATGGGTAAAGTTGCAAAACCTGACCTCAACAAGAATGATTCACTTAAGGGCAATGCAGCGCGTAAACCGCCATATTGCCGCTGCCAGCGGCCACAGCATAGGGCGCATAGGTGGTATAAAGCAGCTCCAAACGCGGATCGTCGGCTGGGGCGGGGCGTTGATTGGGTAACACCATCACATAGCGCACATTGCGCGCACACATCATTCGCATCAGCGCCTCGCCATCGCGGATAATCGGGACTACCTCCGGGCTAACCAGCCCCGCCAAGTCCAAGATCGGACGCGGCGCATAGTACCCCAGCGCGCCGATATCGTGCACGGCCAACAACTCGTCCGTCGGCAAGTTTTCGCGCACCCAATGGGCGGTCTGCACCATCTCGCTGTTGATAATGCTCACGTCCAGCGTGTACTGCCGTGCCCCAATCCCCAAGAAGCCGAGCGTCGTCAAGACCGCCGTCAGCGCCAGGCTGCGGCTGAGCACGCGCGTCCAAGCAGCACGCCGTCCCCAGCGCAAAATGAGCAATGTTCCCCCCACCCCGTAGAGTAACAGATGGGGCAAGATCGGGATCACGTAGCGCCCATGATGGTAAGCCGCCGGCATCTTCACAGCATACGCGGAAAGGTCAAGCAGCGCCCACGCCAGCGGAAGCAGTCCGAGCACCGCGCGACGGTCAGCTCGCGCGCAACGTGCCACGTGCGCCGCGCCGACAAATACCGAGGGGGTCAAAGGCAATAGCCCACTCGCCGCTAACGGGCGAAGCATCTCAACGTAACGCGCCCAAAGCGCCCGCTCCAAAAATGGCGCGTTTTCCGCTTGTTTGGCGGCGGAGGTGTTCGGAAGCCACGTTCCCGCGATGTGATAGTTCAGCGCCAGGTACGGCACAACGCCCAACGCCCACCCCAACGTCACACCCAGCGCCCAACTCATATATTGACGGCGCGCGCCCGTAGGCCAAGCCAACAACGCAAACAGCCCCGCCAGCGCGATCAACCCCATGCCTTCCGGACGGGTCAGCGTGAGCAGCGCGCCGGCCAACCCAAAGCCCAACCCGTGTGCCCAAGCCCGTCGCAACGGGACGCGCGCGTCAGCCAAACGCTCATGGGCGCGCCAGGTGAGCAAAACCAGCCACACGCTCAGCGCGGCGAAAAGCGCCGTTTCCATGCCGGAAACCGCCGCCCAAACCAGATGCCAGCTTGTCACCAGCGCCAATCCCGTCCAAAGCCGAGCGCCGCGTAGCGCAGGAAAGATGCGCGTCGCCACGCGCGCGCCCAGTGCCCCCATCCACGCCAGCGCCGCCGCCCCCCACACAAACGCCCACAAGAAAAAATTCACGCCGAGGACATACCCCGCCGCCAACAACACGGTATAGGCGGGAGACGTGGTCGCCGTGCTCGGCACGCCGGGCACAAACGCCCACTCGCCCCGCTGCGCCAAGTTGCGCCCGTAGACCTGGTGAATCCACGAATCGTCCAGAGGGAAACCGATTCCCTCAGCGCTCAGCGCGGTGGCGAGCACAAAAAGCGCGACGCTCAACGCCGCCAGCGTCGCAAAGATCGCTTCCGAAGGGATGCGCCGTAGCCGTTGGGTCATGGTTCGGATCGCTCCTGTAGCACAAGCTCAAAAAGCCGTCGGTCATCGGCGGGGTCGGGCGTTTCGGTCCCATAAACACGGATCAGACGCAAGAAGTCGCGCTGTTCGCTCCCCGACCACAAGCGTGTAAAAGGCGCGGTACGGTTCACGTCCAGCAAAAGATGCGTCACGCCGTATTGCCGCGCGATTTGCGGCAGGACGGAGGGGTCAGCATTGGGCACGACAACGCCCGCCAGCCCCGCGTGATAGTACAAGGCGGGCGGATCGTTGACCATCACAACCGCGTCAGGCGGCAGATCGTCGGCCAGGGTGCGGTAAAAATCGCCGTTCGCGTTCCAACGCGGCAAACGCGCGCTCAACACCCCCAGACTTAGCGCCACAGCGAGCGCCACCGCCGCCCCGCTAAAAACACGCTGCGCCTGCGCACGCGGCCAAGCTCGGAGACGGGCCAGCCATCCAACCCCCGTCTCCAGCCCGAGCACGCTCAGCACCGCCCAAAACGGCAACAACGCCGCCGCCGAGTGGAAAAGCCCGCCGCGATAGCCCGGGAAGGCAAAGACAAGCGTCATGGCCGCGTGTAACCCCAGCGCGTAAAGCGCCACGCCCCACCAAAAGGGCTGTTTACGCCGTGCCCACAATGCCCCCAACGCAAAAGGCCCCAACACCACCCATGTCTCCACCGCGATAAACGTGCCCAAATTGTTGCGGAACGCCTCCCAGCGCGAAGCCAGAATATTTTCCGCACCCCAAGCCCAAAAGTCCGCCGCACGAAGGTTCGGGGGATAGGCGACCAGATCGTTGTAGCTGCGCAGCCAAGCGGTGCTCAGCCCACCGGAAGGCAACGGCGCGCCGAACTGCGCCCAGTTGCGCACCAGCCAGGGCAAAACTACCAGCAAATAGGCCAACAAGCCCGCCAACGCGCCCCGCCAATGGGCGCGCGGCCTCGGCCAGAGCGCTACGGCCAGCAACACG
>JALSSH010000604.1 GCA_026984385.1 Ardenticatenia bacterium
CCGCACCGGCAGCGCCGAAGACGCTGCCCATGTGCGCGCGCTGAGCGGGGAAACGCTGCCACCACCGCCGCAGTTGCCGCCTTTGCCCGAGGTGGTCGCCCAAGCCCAAGCTGACTTGGAGGCGCTGTTGCGCCGCGTGGAAACGTTGATCGCTGCGCTGGGCTAAGCTGCCTGCACTACGCCGATAGGAAACACAATGCCCGAACCGATCCCCACCGCGATCCTGTTGCCGGACGGCTCGCTTGCCCCTACGCCCTACGCGGCACACTCGCTGGCGGAAGTGGCCGAACACGAGCCGCAAGGGGTTTACACCGTCGCGCGCACCTTTCAGCACGACCGCGCGCTGTTGTTGGACGCGCACCTAGACCGCATGGAAAAGTCCGCGCGGCTGGTCGGCATTCCCTTGAAGCTGAACCGCCCCCAACTGCGCGCCGCACTACGCACGTTGATCCACCGCGCAGGCTATCCGGAATCCCGCTTCCGCATCACCGTCCCGCGTGACGTGCCCGAGCAGGTCTATTTGGCACTCGAACCGTTGCGCCCCGTGCCCGAACACGTTATGCAGGAAGGCGCGCACGTGATCACCGTGCCGCTGGTGCGCCCCAACCCCGTCGCCAAAACGACCGATTGGGTCAAAAAGCGTCGCCCTGCCTACGAACAACTGCCGTCGGACGTTTACGAGGGTATCTTGCTTGACGCAAAGGGCTATGTGCGCGAGGGCTTGTCCAGCAATTTTTACGGCGTGTTGGAAGGGACGCTCCACACGGCGGGAGAAGGCGTGTTGGAAGGCATTACACGCATGGCCGTTTTGGAGCTTGCACCGCAGGTGTTGCCGCTGGAAATGACGCCCGTTCACAAAAGTGACCTGCCGCGCTTGAGCGAGGCGATGCTCACCAGCAGCAGTCGGGGCGTTGTGCCGATCACGCGCATTGACGGGCAGCCGGTGGGGGATGGGCGTGTGGGGCCGATCACGCGGCGGTTGCAGCAGCTTTACGACGCCTGGACCGAAGCGCACGCCGAGCCGATCTAGCCGTCGGAAGCGTCTTCGGAGATGTCGCGGCGCAAGAGACGTTCGGCCTCCCAGATAGGCAGCTTTTCGTAGCGACGGCGTAATATCTCCAAGCGCGGATAGCCGTCGGCGGCCTCGGCGGCCCATTCCTGGGCAAAAGCGCCCGTGCGGATCGTGTCCAGCACGTTTTCCATTTGCTGGCGCAACTTCACGTCCTTAAAGCGTTCCACGCGCGAAAGCGTGCCATATTGGGCGATGCGCGGGTGCAACACCAAACTGGGCAGCACGCCGATCTCGGCCCATTTGGTGATCACATAGCCCAGCTCGCCGGAAAGATATTGGCTGAGCGCGATAGCCTCCGGCGAAAAGCCCTCGCGGGTCAATACCTCCAGCGCGGTTTGTAGCGCGCTGTGCACGGCGGCAAGCAACGCTTGCTGAGCAAACAGATCGAGTTCGGCCTCCTGGCGAAAGGTCAGCTCGACCGCGCCTTGATGCAGCGCGCCCAACGCTTTGGCGACGGCCAACACCCGCGCCCACGCCTGGCCGGAAGCGTCTTGTTCCACCGCCACAAAGCTCGGGAAGCCGCCCCCCTCGATGTACCCTTCGCGCACGCGCTGCCCGACCGCTTGCGGCGCGATCAGCCCCACGTCCACAAAAGGTGGCGGCTCGACAAAGCCGAACGCCACATTGTAGCCCGAAGCAAAGATCAGCAGATCGCCCGGGCGCATCCCGGGGGCGACTTGCTCCACATACAGCGGCGCGGCGATCTCGTCCGGCAACATCAGCAAAACCACGTCTGCGCGCGCCGCTGCCTCTTCGATGCTGAGCACCTCGAAGCCATCGCTATAGGCGCGGTCGGCGTAAGGGTCGGGGCGGTTGCCGACCAGCACAGGGAACGCGCTATCCCGTAAGTTCAGCGCCACTGAGCGCCCCATGTTGCCGTAGCCGATGACAGCCAGCGTGCTGTTGATCAACAAACCCAGATCGGCGTCGGCGTCGTGATAGATAACGGCCATCGTTTGCTCCCAACGTGAACGCGGCAAGTGCGCGTGATGTTTTGCACGGTCATTCTATCACGCGCGGCTTTTCTGCCCAGCTCTATAGCGGCTCGGCGCGGAAAAGTTTGCGCCGCCGTGCAGGGTAAGCTACATTGTGCGCATTCAATCACCCGAACCCGATTGCCTCACAGGGGTAATGTCTATGCTGCCTCATCTGACGTTTGTTCACATCACGGACTCGCATATGACTTCGGACGGCGCACCTTTACATGGCGTGGCTTCTGCGCCCAATTTGCGCCGTTTAGTGCGCTTGATCAATGATTTTCCCACACCGCCGGACTTCGTGCTGCACACCGGCGACGTTTCCCATGACCGAGGCGCGCCCTCCTATGAGCAAGCTCAGCCCATTCTCGCCGAGCTGCGCACGCCGATCTACTACGTGGCGGGCAACCACGACGCCCCGGCGCTGTTGCGCAAGTTCTTAGGCGCGCCGCCTGCCGCAAACGGCGACCCGACCGCTCCGCTGGACTATGTGTTTGAGGTGAAGGGGGAGCGCTTTTTGGTGTTGGACGGTTGCTGGGAGCACGTGCGTGACCCGCTCGGCTGGCTCAGCGAGGAACAACTCGCGCGGGTGCGCGACGAAGCCGCTCCACAAGGGCCACCGTTGACGATTGTTTTGCACTATCCGCCGTTCAAGATGGGGTCGCCCTGGCTGGACGACAATATGATCCTAACCAACGGCGCGGCCCTGCACGAAGCGCTTTTGCCCGCGCGGGGACGTTTGCGCGCGGTGCTTTGCGGCCATTTGCACCGCAGCAGCCAAATCGTGCGCGATGGGATTACGTACATCTCCGCGCCCAGCGTGGCCCCTGCTTACACCTGGCAGCCCTGGGACGCCGAGCCGCGTCCCGATCTGGAAGTGCCGCCCGCTTATAACCTGGTGCACTACTTCACGGATCGCGTGGTTGTGCAACAGTACCATTTTGCGCGTGTGTAAGGGAAAAGAAAAAGCCCGCGCGCTGCGCAGGCTCGGCTGTGCCCCTATGGGGATTCGAACCCCAGTCTTCACCTTGAAAGGGTGGCATCCTAGTCCTCTAGACGATAGGGGCGTGACATGCGCTCATTCTACCAGTGCATCAGAGAGGCGTCAAGGAAATTTCGGGGCTTTGTTCTGTGCGATGAACATCGTCCGCAGGGAAGCGCTTTTCGGGCTAGGAGTGCGTGCGCAGAGCGGGCGCGCCGCCTAGCCGCGCGCAGCGCGGCTGACGCGCGGCATCCGCCGCGCGTAGTGCGCCGAAGGCGCACGGCGGCGCGCCCCTGCGTCCCCAACCGCACGAGCTACGTTCTACGCACTCGTCAGTTGGCCTAGCTCCATTTCCAGCAAGCGCTCGGCGTCCACGCCCACGCAAATATTGACCGGCGGACGTCCTTCCCAGGGGAGCGCTCCCTCGCGCGCCACGTTCCCGACCACCCCGGGCCACGTTTTGCCGCGCCCAAGTCCGGCCAGCTCCACGCGGATCGGCCAGCGTTCCACCTGGAAAAGCGATGGGTCGAGCACATACGCAATGGCCGAGGAGTCGTGCACGTAAATTCCTTGCAAATGGGGGTAATGTCGCTCGAAGAATGCGCGATAGAAGCGCACGATGCGCGCGATATGTTGCGCCAGCGGATTTTGCGCCTGCTCATAGCGCGCCAGGTGTTCGGGCGTCATATTGACCTTGTGTGTCACGTCTAGCCCCACCATCGTCACCTGCCAATCTGCCGCAAAAACGGCTTCCGCCGCTTCCGGATCGTTCCAGATGTTGGCTTCGGCGGTGGGCGTAGCGTTGCCCGCTTCGTAGGCGTTGCCGCCCATCAACACCACTTCGCGCACGTTTTGGGCGATGCGCGGCTCCAGGTGCAGCGCCAGCGCGATATTGGTCAGTGGCCCGATGGGCACAAGCGTAATTTCGCCCGGGGCGGCCATGACCTGCTCGATGATGAACTCAGCGGCGCTTTGCGCGATGGCGTGCGTGCTCGGCGGCGGCAACTCGACGTTGCCCTGGCCGTCCGCGCCGTGTACGAAATCCGCCGGCCCGTTGAAGCGCCCCGCGATGGGTGCGTGTGCGCCCTGGGCCACCGGAATATCGCTGCGCCCCGCGATCTCTAACAGCCGCAGCGCGTTGGTCGTCGCCAGCTCCACCGCCACGTTGCCGAAAATGGTTGTCAGCCCGAGCACGTCAAGTTCCGGCGAGCGCAAGGCGAAAAAGATCGCCATCGTGTCGTCTACGCCCGGGTCGGTATCAATGATGATTTTGCGCGCCATAGCGTCTCCTGATCCTATTGGTGCAGCGCAACGGCAATTTGCGCGGCCACGTGTGCGTTGTTCACCAGCGCGGCGATGTTCGCTTGTTTGGAGCGCCCGTTGGTCAGCTCCAACACTTTTGCCAGCACAAAGGGCGTCACGGCTTTGCCGTGTATGCCGGCCTCGTCGGCCAAGCGCGTTGCTTCTTGGATGGCGGCTTCGGCCTCGTCTTGTGGCAAGGCCTCGGCTTCCGGCACGGGCACGGTGACCAGCACCGCATGCCCCAACCCCAACTTGTCCCGCGCAGCGATGATCGCGGCGGCTTCTTGCGGGCTATCCACGCGCTGGTCAATCGGCAGCCCGCTAGAGCGGCTGTAAAAAGCGGGCAGCGTGTCCGTCCCGTAACCCAAGATCGGCACGCCTTGCGTTTCCAAAACCTCCAACGTGCGTGGCAAGTCCAAGATGGACTTAGCCCCCGCGCAAACCACCGCAATCGGCGTGCGGCCCAGCTCGATCAAGTCGGCGGAAACGTCCTCCGGATGCCCGCGATGCACCCCGCCGATGCCGCCCGTCGCAAAAACGCGAATGCCCGCCATGTGCGCCACGATCATCGTGCCCGCGACGGTGGTCGCGCCATGTTGACGCAAGCCGACCACAATCGGCAGATCGCGCCGCGAGCATTTGCGCACGCCCTGTTGCCCCAACTCGGCCAGTCGCTCGATCTCTTCTCGGCCCAGGCCCACCTTGATCCGTCCGTCCAAGACGGCGATAGTGGCGGGGATGGCGCCCTCCTCGCGGATCGCTTGTTCCATCGCCAGCGCGGTTTCCACGTTGGCCGGATAGGGGAAGCCGTGTGTGATCAAGGTGGATTCCAGCGCTACCACCGGCGAGCCGCTCTCTAGAGCAGCGGCGATCTCCTCCGAATACGTCAATACGTTGTTCATCCGGCTACAACCTTTACCTGCACGCGCCGCTTACGCGGTCCATCGAATTCGTAGAACATGACGCTTTGCGAGCCGCCCAGAAGCAGCTCCCCGTTCTCGATCACCAGCAGCACGCTGTGGCCGATCAGCGCCGCTTTGATGTGTCCGGCGGCGTCGGCGGGTGTGTCGTACTGGTGTTTGAAGTCCACGCGCGTCGGCACAAGCCGCCGCACATCTGCGATGATGTCCTGCGGGGTGGTGGGGTCCATCATCGAGTTGACCGTCACGGCGGCGGTCGTGTGCGGCACGATCACCGCACACAAGCCGGATTGCACGCCGCTTTCTGCGACGGCTGCGCGCACCTGCGCGGTGATATCCACCAAGGCATCACCGTTGGGCGTTTCTAGCGTGATTGTCTTCAGCATGAAAAATCCACCTCGTCGCCTGCCGAACGCAACAGCGCCAGCGTCTCTTCACACGTGGGCGCGGTCACACCACCGCCCACACGTTGCACAACCAGTGCGCCCGCTGCGTTTGCCAGCTTGGCGCTATCTTGCAAAGAAAGCCCGTTGAGCACTCCGGCCATGAAAACCGCGTCGTAGGTGTCGCCCGCGCCCACCGAGTCCACCACACGCTCAACCGGATAGGGCGGAATATCCAGCCACCAGTCCGAAGTTATGACCATGCTCCCTTTGGCCGCGCGTTTGGCGACCACAAACTTCGGCCCCATTACCAGCAAACTGGCAAAAGCATTGGGTCCCTCTTTGCCATCTGCGGCATAGGGAGCTTCATCATCAGCGAGGAACAATAAATGCGTGCGTTCCAAAGCCCAGCGCACCTGCTTGGGGTCGGCGTAGCGCAGGAACGGCCCCGCGTCCAAATAGATCGGCGTGCCTGCTTTGTGCGCGTGCTCAATGGCGCGGGTCGTCATCTTCACGACGCGCTTTTCGGTGAGCGTGTAGCCCTCGATAAAGAGCGCGTCCGCTTTCTCGATAACCTCGTCCAACCCCTCCGGATATTCCGCCTCTGGTCCTTCGCCGTAGTGTCCGACGAAAACGTGTTTGTCTTCCTCTTTGTCCGTCAACACAAGTACCAACGTCGTTTCGGAGTTCGGAGTGGTTAGCACGTGATGGGTATCTACCCCCCGTTCGTTGAGTGTTCCGAGCACCATTTGCCCAAAGACATCATCGCCGATCACGCCGGACATCGAGACCTCAACCCCAAAATTCAGCGCCGCCAGGGCAAAGTTCGCCATGCCGCCGGGTTGGACATTGCGCCGCTCGGCGTTTTGGTGTCGGGCTGCGCGCAAGGGCAGCTTCACCGGCATGATAATATCCAGCACCACATCTCCTACGGTCACAATACGCTTGCTCATCACTGCTACTCCTGGCGCGCCAAGCGCGCGCTCGCCAACTTGTGTACCCCTTCGGCAATCTCGCGCACGCCGTATTCGGCAAAGACCGGATCGGCGTCCAACACGGCTACCAACGCGGGATCGAAGGCGTCGAACCCGCGATACGCGCCCGCGATGGCACACGCAATCGCGCCGACCGTGTCCGCATCGCCGGAAAGGTTGGCGGCGTAGATCGCGGTTTGTCTGGGGTCGCCTTCGGCCATCACCAGCACACCGAAGGCCGCGCCGAGCGTTTCCGGCACGCTGAGCGACGCCCCGACCACGTCGTAAATTTCCACCAAGCGCGTAAAGGCGTCTCCCGAGCCACGCGCAATATGCACGCCCATCTCGATCCGTCGCGCCACCGAAGGGCCTAACCAGCGCCGCCCGTGTTGACGTCCCAACTCCGCGCCCATCATGCCCGCGCTGACCACCGCGTCGAGCGTGGCGTTTTCGGTCATCGCAACGGCAATCGCCGCCGCTACCGCCGCCGCGCCGCTGATCGCCACGTTGGTATTGTGTGTGGGTGTGCAAACCGTCACCGCGTCGCGCACCGCACCGAGCGGGTCGCCCGGGTGGAGCAAGCCCACCGGTGAGATACGCATCGGCGCGCCGTTGGTGTCGCCCCAAAGCCCCGTCGTGTGGGGGTCTTCGCCGCGTTTGAGCGCTTGCACGCCGCGCCGTGTGCTCGGCCCCACGTAGGGGGACGTTTCTCCGCCCACACGATCATACCAGGTGATGATCGCCTTGACCGCGCCTTCGAGCGTCACTCCGCCGTCGCGGATAAATTGCTGCGCCAGCGAAAAGGCTTGCTCGCTGTCGTCCGTGATGCGTCCGGCAGGTAGCCCTGCGTGCACCGGATGGTCATCCGGCGCGGGCAGGAATTTGTCGATCCAACCGCCGTAGGCTTCCCATGTTTGGTAGGGATCAAAATAGGCGGGCATTCCCCATGCGTCGCCCAAGGCTTGCCCGTACAGCCCGCCCAGAATTTTTTCTTGCAGGGACACGTGCCCCTCCTTCGTTCGGCATCAGAATAAACGACGTGGACAGGTGTTATGGCCTGTCTGGCATAAACGGGGGCGTATGTCCTACGCCCCCGCTCAACTCATCACTGCCGCTCACGCCTGTGCAGGCGCGGGCTGTCGGTGGTTTCGCTGGAGTAAGTGTAACCCTCCCAGCGCTAACCAGATCGCAATAGAAACGGCCAGCCCGATCAAAAAGCCGAGCGTCACCGAGTGGTCGGCCAGCGACGTTGTTTCCACAAAGAGCATAAAGACCAGCCCTAAATAGAGCCACAGCGAAACCACCATCGCGCCCGCGCTGGCGAGCGGGTGGCGTCCGATACGCTCCACATCCAACATAAAGGGCAGATTCACGCCGATAAGGAACAACGAACCGGCCATGATCAGCCCCCCATAGAGAAACACGGTTGACGTGCTCCAGTCGGTCCCCAGGCTGAGAAAGCCCTTCGGCGCGGAAAACATACTCACACCGACCAATACGCCAAAAACGGCCACCATCGCCATGAACATATGCAGCACGCTCAAGCGCTGAATGGCGCTCCAGAAGGTCGCGTCAAAGCCCTCGCCTTCCGCCGAGCGCAACGTGCGAACCCGCACGGCAAGCTGATTTTGCAGCGCGTAGATTACCAGCGCCATCACTGTTGCCATGTAGGGCAACACTTGCGGCAACTGCGAGGGGATCTCCAGCGACCCCACGCGCACCGAAAGCGCGTCGAACGAGCCGAAGATGACCGAAGCCAACCCCGTCCCGATGGGGTGTCCTCCGCCCAGGTAGGGCGTCGCCAAGGCGATAAAGCCGCGTCCGGCGGTCATGTTCGCCTGGAAAAAGCCCAGGTAGCCCATGCTCATATGCACGCCGCCCAGCGCGGCCAGCACGCCGCTGAGCACCAACGCCAGATATTTGATGCGCGTCACGCGGATACCTACCGAGGCCGCCGCTTCCGGGTTTTCACCCACCGCGCGCAGATGGATACCGGTCGGCGTGCGGTAGAGGAAGTACCACACCACCGCCACCGACGCCAACGCGATCCACGTCATCACGCTTTGGTTATCCAGCACTTGGTAGAAGAAAGAAACTACCGGAATATCGTTGAGAAACTTGGGCAGGTGGATAAAGGGCATCTTCATGCTCTCTAGGCCGCCCTGGGTGTTGCCACGGTCGCCGGTCAGCTCGTACATGATGGCGATGGTGGCCGATTGCCCCAGGAAGTTGATGGCAATGCCCGAAAGGATCAAGTCGGCTTTGAGCTTGAGGTGGAAAAAGCCGAGTATCCACGCGGTGAGCACTCCCATCACCAAGCCCATCCCAAGCCCCAGCCAGGGGCCGACCATCCTTCCTGTATCGGCCCCCCACCAAGTTTGGGCGTAGGCGCTGAAGACCACGCCGGTAAAGGCCGAGATGAGCATGATCCCTTCTAGCCCGATGTTGATCACGCCCGCGCGGTCGGAGATCAGCGCGCCGAGTGACGGCAACAGGATCGGCGTGGTCACGCGCAACACAGAAGCGAGAAACGCCGCGCTGAAGATACCTTCCAAAACGTTCTGAAACAGTGAGTTATCCATGCGCGCCCTCCTCGGCAGGGGTCAGCGAGCCGTTGCCGTTTTGGCCTTCTCCCATATCCAATTCGAGCGTCCCCCGTCGCCGGATGCGGCGGCGGCGGACGAACGTCACCAGCGCTTCCGCCGTGATGAGCAAGATCACCACTGCTTGGATGATGCGCACGACCTCCGAGCTGATATTGGCGTCGCGCTCCATCACTTGCGCGCCGGTACGCAGATAGGCGTAGAGCAGCCCCGTAAAGGGCACAACCAGCGGGTTATTGCGTGCCAGCAGCGCCACCACCACGCCCTCAAAAGCCAGCCCAACGGAGATATTCAGGATCAAGCGGCGGTGCATCCCCATTGCCAGGTGCGCGCCCGCCAAACCGGCCACCGCGCCGCTGATCGCCATGACCAACATAATCGTGCGCTTGGTGTTCACCCCGCCGTAGTTGGCGAACTTGATGTTTGCGCCGATCATGCGGATTTCGTAGCCGATGGGCGTGCGGCGGATCATCAGCCAGGTGAGCACCACCATCGCGATCACGATATAGACGGCGATGGTGACTTGGTCGCCGGTCACGTCCACGATCGGGGCCAGCAGGCCGTTTTCAGGAATCCAGTCCGAATAGGTGTAGCCCGCGTCCGGCGGTTTGAGCTGGAAGGTGAGCACCATCTCGTAGAAACGCTGCGCGACCATGTTCAGCATCAAGGTTGAAACAAGCTCGTCTGCGCCCAAATACGCTTTCAGCGCGCCAGGGAGCAGTCCCCAAAGGAAGCCTGCCGTCGCCGCCGAAAGTAGCGCGATGGGCACGAGCAGATAGGACGGCAGATTGCCGAAAGTCAGCCCGACCACGCCGGAGACCAACGCGCCGAAATAGAGCTGCCCTTCCGCGCCCAAGCTGAACTGGCGCGCGCGGAAGACCATCGCGATGGAAAGCCCCAACAAGATCAGCGTCAGCGCGTCCCGAATCCAAACCACCCAGCGGTTCAGACGGCTCAACGGCCCAAGCAAGAAAGCGTCATAGGCTTTGTTGGTGGCCTTGATCGTCTCCTTGATGCGCACGCTGGTATCCAGGGGGTTGGGGCGCACATAAACCGTGTAAACTCCCTCTGCGGGCAACGTTACATCTTGCAAGATCGCGTCGCGCGTGCTTTTCAGCTCGCGGGAGAACTGCTCCACTTGCGCATCGGTAGCGTTGTCGTTGAAGGCGATCTTTTCGCCGTCTGGCCCGTAGAGCGTCACTTGCAAGTCCATCCCCACTTCGGGGCGTGAAACGTAAGCCAGGATCGTCACCACATCGCCCTCACGTCCGGCGAAGTGATATTCGGCCTCACGCAAGGGATTGGAGACTTTCTCCTTGTTGAAGATCGCGCCAACCGGTTTGCTGTTGTAAGCAAAGTCCACCAGCGGGGGCGCATCAGAAACCAGGGCGACGGTGACTTCTGCGTTGACCTCTTCCACGCCTTCGGCAGCTTGCGCCGTGATGGTGTAAAAGCCGTCTTCGGGCAAGGTGAAGTCTTGGATGACGTAGCCGTTTTTCTTGGTCAGATAGCGACGGAAAGCGCGCGTTTGGGTTTTGGTGGCTTGCGTGCCCTCGCCAAGCACGTTACCGTTCTCGTCGCGCAACGTCAAGGCCAACGGCAGCTCTACGTCTTGGTCCACATAGGCCAACACCGAAACGACATCGCCCGCCCGCCCGGCGAACGTGTAGCTGACCGCGTCCTGCGGTGAGCTGAACTCGGTGGCGATCTTTTCACCGTAATTGATGGTAGTCAGTGCTTCGGCATCCGAAACAACTTTGATGCGGAACTCGCCGCGAATTAAGCTATCAGCAGCATCTAGACTGAAAAAAGCCGTCATCAGATAGCCGAAAATAAGCGCGACGACCACCGTTAACAACACGCGCGCCGCGTCCCAGCGCAGCTCCCAAATGAGCAAAAAGACGCTGAATCCCGCCAGGGCGTTGATCAACAAAACGCTGAGCGGCCCGGGCGTGGCTTGGATGGCGTCCTTCACTTCGGAAAGAGACATGCCCAAGCCGAGGCCATAAGCCTTATAGCTCAAAAACAACAGCGTGAGCACAGCCATTACGAAGCCGAAGAGAGGGAGCGTCAGTCGGTTACCTTTTTGCGCGGTTTTGGGTTTCATAGGTACTGCTCCATTTCTTCGGGGGGTTGCCGCTCCGCGCCGAGCATATACAACCCCAGCTTATCCTCGGTCAAGTCCGGCGTGTTGGGGAAGACCGCCACGATCTCGCCTTCATACATCACCATAATCCGATCCGAGAGCTTCATCACCTCTTGCAAGTCCGCCGAGATGAGCAAAATAGAAAGCCCGCTGGTACGTTGGTCCACAAGTTGCTGGTGGATGTACTCAATCGCGCCAATATCCACACCGCGCGTCGGCTGGGCGGCGATAAGCAAGCGGGGGGAGGAAGAAAGCTCGCGCGCCACCACCACTTTTTGCATATTGCCGCCGGAAAGGGACCCCACCGGCAAGTTCGGCCCGGGCGCCAAAATATCAAAGCGCTCGATCAGTTCCTCACCGTGTTGGCGGATGGTGCGCAAGTCCAGCAGTCCGTGCCGCGTAAAGGGCGGGCGATAGTAGCGATCTACGATCAGGTTGTCGCCGATGGTCGCGTCTACGGCGACGCCGTTGGTCAGGCGATCCTCGGGGATATGCGCGACATGCGCTTCTCGCACTTTACGCGGCCCAGACCCCAACACCTGTGCGCCATCTACATACGCTTCTCCACCGGAAGCAGGGCGCAATCCGGTGAGCACTTCGACCAACTCGGTTTGGCCGTTACCTTCTACGCCCGCAATGCCCAGGATTTCACCCTCGTAGGTGGTAAAGGTGGCGTTGTGGAGCAAAGTCCGTCCGGTCTCGTTGATATAGGTTAGCCCGCGCACCTCCAAAACCGGCTTGCCGCGCTGGACGGGGGGCTTGTCCACCTGCATAAAGACCTCACGCCCCACCATCATCCGCGCAAGCTCGGCCTCGTTCGTTTCCGAGGTGTTGACCGTGCCCACCGTGCGCGCGTCGCGCATCACGGTGACGCGGTCGGAAATTTCCATGACCTCGCGCAGCTTGTGGGTGATGAAGATGACCGTTTTTCCTTCGTCCACCAAGTTTCGAATGGCGGTGAAGAGGTCTTTGGTTTCGCGTGGGGTCAGCACAGCGGTTGGCTCGTCCAAGATCAGGATTTCCGCGCCGCGATAGAGCGCCTTGAGGATTTCTACACGCTGGCGCATTCCCACCGGCACGGTATCTACGCGCGCAGTTGGCTCAATATGCAGCCCGTACATTTCGGAAAGTTTGCGCGTGTCTTCGATAATCGAGGGCACGTCAACGGAAAGCCCGCGCGTAGTTTCCATGCCCAACGCGATATTTTGGGCGATGGAGAACGAGTCCACCAACATAAAGTTTTGGTGAACCATGCCGATCCCCAGGTCAATGGCTACCTGCGGGTTACCGATCTCAACCCGCTGGCCGCGCAGCCAAATCTCACCCTCGGTAGGCTGTTCTAGCCCGTAGAGGATTTTCATCAAGGTGGACTTGCCCGCGCCGTTTTCCCCGACCAGCGCGTGGATTTCCCCCTTTTCGACAGAAAGGTGCACATGGTCGTTGGCGAGCACACCGTTGGGATAAATTTTGACAATATCTCTTGCTTCTATGATCGTCATCTACTACCCCCTAGATTAGGATGTCGGGGCACGGGAAGCGCTTCAGCCCGTCTGACCGTTTGACCGGTGCATAAGCCAGCACAGCGAAGATGTGCCGAGCGTAGCGTGGGCTGGTGATGGGCTGAGCGGGTGCTGAGTGGGAAAAGGACGATGCAACAGCACAAAGGGGAGAGGCGGCATACCAGAGAGAGATGGAAAGAGCCATGTTGGTTTTGTGTTCCGCGAACGCACCCGCAAACTAATAGCAAACTGGGGCGAGCATAGCTCACCCCAGTCAATACGTGATTGTGCCCGACTTACTGCGCCAGGTACTCCGCAGCGTCGAAGTCTACTTCCGGCATCTCGTCGCAAGCCATGCCGACCTCGGCCAAGCTATAGCCCAAGTCCAAGCGCGCTTCGAAGACGGTGTTCACGGTCACTTCGCCAGCTTCCAGCTTCTCGGTGGTCGCGTCCATCAAGTCCAGGATGTTTTCCGGCGTGTTTTCGTAGTAAATATCGTTCATCGCCAAGCCAACGCCGCCCTTGCTCACGCCCAAAACTTCGGCCTGGCCGTAAGGCAGTTCGCCCTTCAGGTGCAAGTCAATGGCGCGGAAGAGGGAGTTGTCCACGTTCTTCATCATGCTGGTGAGAATGTGCTGGGCTTGCTCGGGGTCGGTGTCCGCGATGATGGTGGCCTGGTCGGAGTCCACGCCGATCGCGTAGTGGCCCTGCTCGTAGGCTGCCTCAAACACGCCCACACCCGTGCCACCGGCCACCTGGAAGACGATGTCCGCTTTTTGTTCGTACATCGCCAGGGTGATTTCTTTGCCTTTGGCGGGGTCGTTCCAACCGCCGGCATACTGGACGATCACGTCCACGTCGGGGTTAACCAGGCAAGCGCCTTGTTCATAGCCAACGATGAAGTCGTTGATGACCGGAATATCTTGCCCACCGATCACGCCGATGATCGCGTCGTCATTGACGCCTTCGATGCCGCTGGTGGTGATAGCTGCCGCATACACGCCCGCCAGGAACGAACCTTCGTTCTGGGCGTATTGCACGGAGTAGACGTTGGTGCAGCCCTCGACGCAATATTCGGGGTCGTCGTAGGGAACGGAGTCATCGTAGAAAATGAAATACTTGTCCGGATACAGATGTACGCGCTTGGCGAGGAATTCGCCCATCTGGAACGTGCCGACGATCAACACGTCGTAGTTGTCCACGTCGGCCATCGCGTCGCTCAGGCCACTTTCCCAGTTGGCAGGGTCAATGCCCAGCTCAATGGTGTTGACCTCGACGTTGTAGCCCTCGTCGATCAGGCGATCCATGCCGCGCTGCGCGGAATCAAAGAAAGACTTGTCGCCCAAAACGCCGTTGATCACCAATGTGATGCGCAAGGGTTGGTCTTGAGCCGACGTGCGGGAGGGGACGGCAACCGCCGCCACCACCATAACCATAACGATGGCTAGTGCAAGGAACTTTGAACGGGTCATGTTTCTACACTCCTAAGCGAAATCTCCAAATATATAGGGATATGGTGCTGTTCACACTATAACCGACACGGTTAATTGCGTCAAGTTTCGCGCGCATGGGCACAGGGCTTAGCAACATTTGATTTTCGCCCTTAACTTCATCTCTATGGTATAACACACTTGACCGAAATACTCATATCGAATTATAGGGAGAAAGGCGCATTTCTTCCTCACCTGAAGGCGAGGAGCTTCTGCGCCAACGTTCTATGACCTCAAAAGTAGCGCACGTCCTTGACCGGCACACATAACGGAAAGTGCCATGAGCACAGTTGCTTTAGTCGGCTATTTTGTGGCGCTGGCATTGCCCGCGCTGACTATTTATCTTTTTGTGACGTTGGACGTTTTTGGCACAGGCCGCCCCAGCACCGTCTTTTTGTGTGCGGGGTGGGGCGCGCTGGGCGCGTTTTTCCTCGCTTGGGGTTTTAACAGCGCTATCTCAGCGCGCGGCGTTTCTTATACACTGCTGACTTCGGCGGTCGCACCGGTAGGCGAGGAACTGCTCAAGGCGTTGGTACTCATCTACCTGATCCGCAGCCCCCGTTTTCGTTACATTGTGGACGGCGCGGTATACGGCATTGCCGTAGGGTTGGGCTTTGCGCTTTCGGAAAATCTGTTTATTTACTTGCCCCAAGCAGGAGACGCTGTGTTGGGGGTGGCGTTGAGCCGTGCGCTTTCCACTTCGCTTATGCACGCTACCGCCAGCGGTCTAGTGGGCATCTCACTGGGTCGCCTGCGGCGCACCGATAGCGCACGCCGCAAGATGTTCCCGCTGATCGGCATTGGCTTGGCGATCTTGCTACACGCCACTTATAACAACCTGGCCGCACACTTGGAGGGCGTGCCATTGTTGTTTGTGGCGATGGGGGTGGGCGTCGGTGGTGGCTTGGTGATCGCGTGGGAGATTGTGCAAGGGCTGACCGACGAAAAACGCCGCTTCACCGAAACGCTCAGCCACGACGTGGACGTTTCCGAAGGGGAACGCGAAGCCGTCCAACGTCTGGGAGATGTCGGCATTGAGCACGTTTTCCGTGAGCTACGCGATTATTTCGGCGACGAGAACATCGCCCTCATTCGTCGTTTGCTTTCCATTCAGGCCAATATCGGCATTTTGCGCAACAATTTACAAGGGCCAGCCAGCGAAAGGTTGCGCCGCGCCTGGGAAGAAGAGATCGAGGCTTATCAGGAGGAGATGGAGGAAGTGCGTCGCCAATTAGGGCGCTCGGTGTTGCTCTTCGTGCAGCGTGTCTTTCCCACCAACGATGAGGCCCTTCAAGAAGTGCTCAACGAGGAGCTGGCGCGTTTTGACCCCACCTTTGTCCACCGCTTTGATATGTTCATGCGCATCTCCGGCCTGGCGGAAACTTTCACACCGGAGCAACTTACCGCGATGGCCGAACGGCTGAGCCAAATCGATATTTTCCGCGATGTGTCGTTGGCAAACTTGGAAAACCTAAGCCGTGCGATCAAGGTGCAAGAATTTGAGGACGGAGAGGTGCTTTTTAACGCGGGCGATGAGGGAAACGCGATGTATTTGGTGGAAGAGGGGCAGATCGCCATTTACGTTCCCAGCGATGGCGACGAAAAGCTCTTGCGCACCTTCCAACCGGGGAGCGTGGTGGGCGAATTCTCGCTATTAGACGGGCGTCCGCGTTCGGCACGCGCCCAAGCTGTTGGGCACGTGCGCACGCTGATGTTGGAACGCCAGGTCTTCACCATGTTTATCCAAAGCCGCCCGTTGGTGGTTCTGGCAATGTTACGCTATCTGGCGGACAAGGTGCGCTACACCACAAAATCCGTCGAGGCGGCGGTCGAATGGATGACACGCATCAGTCGCGGCGAATATATGCCGATGGAAGTTGAAGCTCCCGCGCCGCAACCTCAACCCCCCGCGACGGAAGTTATCTTGGAGCCGGACACGCTCTCACCGGAAACGCCGGAGCAGGTGAGCGGTGTATTTTCGGCGGTCGCTTCCCGACTTTACGAGCGAGAGCACGCCATGCGTCAACCATTGACGCCACCGACGGACAAGCATCCTCAAGATGAGCACACAGAACGAGAGCGCAATGAGTGACATCTCAACAACGGGTCTGGTGGCTATCGCCGAGCGCCTCGCCGATCATGCGCTTTTCAAAGGCGTGGAGCGGGCCGACCGCGAAGCACTGATCCACGTCATGGAACGACGGCATTTTCCCAAAGGAACGGTGCTCTTCCGCAAAGGCGACCCGGGCAGCTCGATGTATATCATCCTCAGCGGCAAGGTGCGCATCTACACCGAGGACGCTGAGGGTAACGAGTTCACTATACGTTACCTTTCGGAGATGTTCGGCGAGTTTTCGATGTTGGACGAACGCCCACGTTCGGCCTCTGTGGCGGCAGCGGAAGATTTGGATGTGCTGATCTTGCATCGCGACGACTTCACGCGCTATTTGCGCGAACACCCCATGGTTGGGCTGGCGATGATGCGCAACTTGGTGGAACGAGTGCGTTACACCACCACCTACCTCCAGCGCGTGATCGAGGCCACACGTCGGCTTGCCGAAGGAAATTTGGAGGTGGACATGCACAACGCGCCGGAGGCCGAAACGGATGGCGAAATTCGGAGCTTGATCCGGACTTTTGTGCAGATGGTGCGACAAGTGCAAACGCGCGAGATTGCTTTGCAGCAGGGCCTAAAAGCCGATCAGTCTTCTGGGGAGGCTTCCTCCGATTGAGCGGAAGTGTTGTGTTCGGCGTCCGCCAACGTTTCGGCATTTTCCAGCTTGATAATCACCGCGCTGATGTTGTCTTCGCCGCCGCGCTGGTTCGCCAAGTCGATCAGTGCCTGAGCTGCTTCTGCGGGCGTGGTACTACATGTCGCAAATTGGGCGATCTCAAACGGTTTGACGTGGCGCGTTAGCCCGTCGCTGCAAAGCACCAGCCAATCCCCTTCGGCCAGCTCCCGACTGTATAGATCAGCTTCCACGTCTTCCACTTGCCCCAAAGCACGGTAAAGCACGTTGCGCATCGGGTGGACGGCGGCTTGCTCATGGGTGATGTGGCCGGAAGCAAGCAGCGCCTCAACAAAGCTGTGGTCGTCCGTCACCTGGTTGATCCAGCCGTTTTTCCCGTTGATCAAATAGGCGCGGCTGTCTCCCACGTGGGCAATGATCACGCGGGGGCTGCGCACAAAAGCCAGCGTGACCGTTGTACCCATGCCTTGATAAGCGGGATATTCCTCGGCGCGTTCGATGATGGCGCGATTGGCGCGGCGAATGGTGGTGCGCAGTTTGTCCGCGATCTCGTCATCGGAAAGCGCGCGTAGCGTTTCGCTGCCGCGCACCGCCCCCAGGAATTCAGCTTGGATCGCTTCTAACACCAAGCGGCTGGCTTCTTCACCTGCGGCGGCCCCGCCCATGCCGTCCGCAACTACGGCCAACACCACGCCTTCCCGTGCCCAAAGCCCGACGCGGTCTTCGTTGTTGCCACGCACGCGCCCCACGTTGGAAATAGCGCTCACGCGCGGGACGGGCTGTGTGGGGTCGAAATCTTCCGGCACAGAAAGCGACGCTCCACACCCGATGCAATAACGGGCTAGGGGTTGGTTGGGCGTGCTGCAACGCAAACAGATAATCGCGGCTTCTAATGAGGCGGAGGTGATGTTGAGAAAGCGTGCGGTTGCGTCTTGAGGGTGGGTGTTCTCTTCGAGAAGGCGGCGGTGTTTGTGCACACCGTGCGCGGCGGCTTTTGTTTCCAAACGGGCGCCGCATTGGAAGCAAAAAACCGCGCGTTGCAAATTTTCATGCCCGCACACCGAACATAGACGGGTTTTCATGGTCGCACCCTTTTGAATGGTCGGTTTCCCTAGCTTGAATTTTACTGCCCAGCGGCAGCCGTGCAAATAGAGATAGGGTCGGGGTGGCGCTAGTTGGGTAGTTGTAATGTGAGCGGAAGCTCGATGTAAAATGTGCTGCCCGGCAACTCGGTTTCACTGCGTCCGGCGCTTTCTACCCAGATATGCCCTTGGTGCGCCTCCACAATCCCTTTGCAGATCGCCAACCCCAACCCCAGCCCGCCGCCGCGAAAGGCGGCTTTGCTGGTGGAGTGGAGCTGGGTGTCTCCTGTGACGTAAAAGCGGTCGAAGATGTACGGCTGATCTTCCGGCGCGATGCCGATGCCGCTATCTTGAAAGACGATGCGCACAAAAGGTTCGTCAGCGTCCTCGACACGTTCCACATACAGCGAGATCGTGCCGCCGTCCGGCGTGTATTTGATGGCGTTGCTCAGCAAATTGCTAAAAGCCATTTCGAGCATCTGCTTATCCGCCACCAACGAGATTTTCCAGTCTTCCGGCGTCAGTTGCAATTGCAAGGCACGTTGGGTCAACACGGGAGTATAGTCCACGATCACCTGGCGAATGCTCTCTGCCAGATTGGTATAAGCCAGCCGCAAGTCTACTCTGCCGGAAGCGATGCGCGAGACGATAACGATCTCGTCCACCACTGCGTGCAAACGCTCGATGGCGGTCAGCAAGCCGGTGAGGGTGGCGTTGGCTTCTGTGTTCGTCGCCATCAACTGCTGGATGGCGGGCAGCGTTTGTACCAGGCGGCTGTAACCGTAAACGGTGGTCAACGGCGTGCGCAGCTCGTGCGCGGTGAGCTGGATAAAATCATCCTTCAGCCGGTCGAGCCGTTGCAGTTCGCGGTTGCGCGTTTCCAACTTGCGCACGGTTTCTTCTAAGCGCGTGATCAACTCTTGGTGATAGGCGCGACGGGCTTCGTCCAGGTCTTCGATGGGGGGCGCGGGGAGCTGTCCTGCCAGGCATTCTTCCACCGTGTGCACCAACATCTGCAAGTTGATCGGTTTGGTGATGTAGCCGTTGACACCGGCCACCAACGTTTTGCGCCGCTCGAAGTCGTGGATCTGGGCCGTCACGGCGATGATGGGCACATTGCACAGCTCGCCATCGGCACGCAGTCGGTCGGTGATCTCGCGCCCGCTCATGTCCGGCAAATTGATATCGGTCAGGATCAAATCCGGATGATGTTGGCGCGCCATGTCCAATCCGTCCAGGCCGGTCGGGGCGATCAGAACGCGATAGCCGTTATGGGTGAGGATGCGATGAATGAGCGTTTGGCTATCGGGATCGTCTTCGACATAAAGGATTGTGGCTTTGGGGCTGGTCATGGTGTTTTTCTCTGCCCTTAGGAATAGGCTCGGCTTAGCTGATCTCGGCGAGTTGGTCGGGGCCGTGTAGCTTTTGGGCCAACAGCGCGTGTTCGTCGTGCTGGAGCTGCGGGTCTTCCGCGTAGACGGTGCGCGCCTCGCGTTGGGCCAGCTCCACCAGCTTTGGGTTGATCTGTTCGGCTAGGCGGAAGCGGGTCATGCCGCTTTGTCGCACGCCGAGCAAATCACCCGGGCCGCGCAATTGCCAATCCAGCTCGGCCAAGCGAAAACCGTCTGTGGTGGCCTCAATTGCGGCCAAACGTTTGGCAGCCTCTTCCGCGTTGCTGGTGTTGACCAGCAAGCAGAAGGATTTGTGCTCGCCACGCCCCACACGCCCCCGAAACTGATGCAATTGTGCCAATCCGAAGCGCTCCGCGCTCTCGATTAAGATCACGTTGGCGTTGGGCACGTCCACGCCCACCTCGACCACCGCCGTCGCCACCAAAATATCCAGCTCGCCCGCCGCAAAAGCGGCCATGACGGCTTCCTTGTCGCTCGGAGACATGCGCCCGTGCACCAACCCCACACGCAGATCGGGGAAAATCTCTTTTTGCAGCCGTTCATGCTGTTCGGTGGCCGAGCCGAGTTCTTGCAGCGCTTCGGAAGTTTCCACCAACGGGTAGATGATGAACGCTTGTCGCCCCCGTTCTACCTGCGCGCGGATAAACGTGTAGGCGCGCTCGCGTTCCAACGAGGTGAGCACGCGCGTCTCAACCGGCGTGCGACCGGGCGGCAGCTCGTCAATGACGCTCAAGTCCAAGTCCGCGTAAAGCGTCAACGCCAACGTGCGCGGGATCGGCGTGGCAGTCATCACCAGCACATGCGGATGAGTGCCCTTGCTGCGCAGCGCGGCGCGCTGTTCCACACCGAAGCGGTGTTGTTCGTCGATCACGGCCAGCGCCAAATCGTGGAATTGCACGCCTTCCTGGATCAGCGCGTGCGTGCCGACGACCACCTGGACGCTACCATCGGCCAGTCCGGCGTAAATTTCCTCGCGTTCGACGGCGCTTGTGCGCCCGGTGAGCAAACGCAGCGTGATCTGCTCACCTTCCGGCAGCCGTCCCAGCAGATCGGCCAGCGTGCGGGCGTGTTGTTCGGCCAGAATGCTGGTGGGGGCCATCAGCGCGGCCTGTTTGCCGTTGCGCACAGCCATTCCCAACGCCAACGCCGCCACCGCTGTTTTGCCCGAGCCGACGTCGCCTTGCAAAAGGCGGCTCATCGGCACGTCGCGCGCCAAGTCTGCGCGGATGTCTTCCAAAGCGCGCCGTTGGGCAGCGGTGAGCGTGTAGGGCAGGGCGGCCAACGCGCTCTCCAGCCACTCGTCGGTCACCGATAGCGGTTGCCCGGGCACAGATTGCCATGCGCGCCGTTGAGCTTGCATCTCCATTTGGAAGAGGAAAAGCTCGTCAAAGGTGAGCCGCCGCCGCGCGTATTCCAGCGCCTCGAAGGAGTCCGGAAAGTGCACTTGTTGCAGCGCCCAACTCAAATCTGCCAGGTCTGCGCGTTCCAAGACGCTGAGCGGCAAGTGTTCGGGGATGCGCGTGGCCCATTGTGTGACCACTTGGCGCACCAAGCGGCGCATAGTGCGCGCGGAGATGCCGCGCGTCAACCCGTAGACGGGCACGATGCGCCCTACATGCAGATTTTCGCGCTCCAACATCTCCCATTCGGGGTTGGTCATGGTGGGCTGACCGCGAAAAAGCTCCACCTTGCCGCTCAAAACAACCATACTGCCCCGCTTGAACTGTTTTTGTAGCCAGGGCTGGCCGAAAAATGCGACGTTGAGCAGCCCTGTTCCGTCGTCCACCGTCACGAAAAGATACGCGCGCTTGCCCGTCGCCACCCTTTGCGCCACCGAGCGCACCGCCGCGATCACGGTGACCGTCTCGCCCGGGCGCAGCCGGTTGAGCGTGCGTAGCTTGCTATAGTCGTCGTAGCGGCGCGGGAAGTACAAGAGCATATCCGCCACTGTGCGAATGCCGAGCTTTTCCAAGCGTTGGGCCATCTTTTCGCCCACGCGCGGCAGCGTGGTGACCGGCGCTTGCAGCGCCGCGTAGCGCTCGGCGGCCTCTTGCGGCTCTAGCGCGGCGTAGCGTCGGCGTGGCGGGCGAAACGGCGCAGATGCCGCGATGGTGGCCGTCGGTGTGGTTTTTCGCGGACTGGGGGGCGAGGCAGGCGTGCGTTTTTCCGACGTGAGCGGCGGTGTTGTTGATGGTGCGGCGGATTGTTCTTGTGCATAAGTGGAAGGGGGCAAGTCCGACGGCGCGGGGACGCGCCCCATGATGCGCCCCAGCATGTACTTCACCACCTCATGGCGTGCTTTGGGGGCGTCTTGTTCTCCGTATCGGCGCAAATAGCCCTCCAGCTCGTCTATCAGTTGATGATGTTCGGGACGTTTGGCTTGTTGGTGGGCGTCTTGCACCCAGTGCTCCACAAACGACTCCAACCCACCGATAACGGCGGTGTTTTTGTAGCCGGTTTCTTGTTCCAACTTCAGTATCTTGACCAGAGTTTCCAACGCCGAAGGCATAAGTTACTTTGTCCTGTTCACGATTTACGCACGACGGCCAACCCCAACCCCTTCGCGCCGACGTGCACGCCGATAACCGGCGTGACCTCGGCAGTGACGATTTCGCGCTGAGGGTACAAGTCCGCCAGCGCCTCGCTTAGGCGTTGCGCACCTTCTGGGTTGCTGGTGTGTAAAAACGCCAGATGAGAAAATGGGGCGGCTGCGCGCGTTAATTGAATCAATGTATCAAAGGCGCGGTGCGTAGTGCGCACACGCGAAGCGGAGTGTACCTCACTATCGTGCAGGTGGATAATGGGCTTGATCTTGAAAAAATCGCCGAGCCAGGCCGCCGCCCAACTCACCCGCCCGCTGCTCCGCAGCGATTGGATCGAATCTAGCGCGGCCCAAATGTGCGTGCGCGGTTGCATAGCGCGCACCGCCGCGACGATCGCCTCCAACTCGGCGCCCGCCTCGGCCATTTCCGCCGCTGTGAGCACCTGCCAGCCCAGCCCCATGCTAAGCTGCGTGCTATCAATCAGCGTGACACGGTGCGGCGCTAACGTTTTAGCGGCCAGGTGAAAAGTGTTGTAGATGCTGCTGAGCTTGGCCGGTGCGGTGATGGCGAGCACGTGTTCGGCTTCGTCCAGCGCGCGCGCCATCATCGCTTGCGTTTGGCCGAGCGGCGGCGCAGACGTGGTCGGGTAAATAGGTGTGTTTATGAGGCGGCGGTAAAAATCCTTGCGGGTCAATTGCACGCCGTCGTCGGCCAAGCTTTCTTGCCCGAACTGAACATAGGTGGGCACAACGCGGATGTCGTAGCGCTCGACCCAGGCGCTCGGCAAATCGCACGTGCTATCCGTCATAATCAGCAAGCGACGCATCAGCTCTCATCCTCGCTCGCGTCCGGATTTTCGTGCACGACCACGCCCATCCCATCCGGCCCGATCAACGTCGCCAGGCTGGGGCCGTAGAGCACGGTGGCGATGGCGTGGCCGGGGAATTCGAATGACAAACGCTCTTGAATTTGGCGAGCGCGTTCGGTAGGGGAAACGGAGCTTTCTAAGATCACGAGTTGTTCGGGCGCGATAAACTCGGTCACAAACTCCATCAATTTGTCGAGCGCCTGGGCCTGGGTGCGCACTTTTTCCATCGGGATCAGCTCACCTTCTTCGATGGTCAGGAAGGGTTTAATGTTAAGCATGGTCCCGAGGATGGTTTGCGCCTCGCTGAGCAGCCCATTATAGCGCAGATAGGTAAGTGAGTTCACGTAAAAGACCGAATACACATGCGGCAGCGTAGCCCGCACCACATGCACGATCTCGTCCAGCGATGCCCCATCTTCGGCCAGGCGCGCGGCCAGCTCCACCAAAATCGCCAGACCGACCGAAGTCGTGCGCGAATCCACCACCGCAATATCGCAGCGCCCCAGCAGGGTTTGGCTGGCGGTGCGCGCATGTTCCCAGGCTTTGCTCATGTGGCGGGACATGTGCAACGAGAGGATTTGGTCGGTTTCGCGGTGCAAACGCTGATAAACAGCGATGAAGTCGTCTACCGGTGGCGCGGAAAGCGTCGCGCGGATGTCGCTACGCTCCATTAAGCGGAAAAAGTCGGCGGCTTCCAGGTCTACGCCTTCGCGGAAGGCTTGTGTGCCCAGATGGATCAAAAGCGGCACAACGTGGATGTTGTAGTGCTGCGCAACTTCAGGGCGTGGAAAGTGCGCCGAACTGTCGGTCACAATTCGGACTTTGCCCACGTGAGTATCCTCCCCCGCTGTAACTGGTCGGACGTGGTTTGGCGCTATTCTGCGCCCACAAGATAATGATAGTGGGCCTGCCCGCCGTAGACCAGCTCGAACTCCGGCCCCGGGTAGAGTGCGCTCAGCTCCTCAACCAGTGCCCGTGCCTCGTCTTCCTGGACATTCGCGCCGTAATAAAGCGTGATCAGCTCACAATCTCCCGCGCACATTTGCGCGATCAGGTCTTTGAGCACCTGGCCGATGTTGTTGCCCGCCACCGCAAGCGCCCCGTCGATCAGCCCGATGATTTGCCCTTCTTGCACGCTCACGCCGTTGAGTTCGACACTGCGCGTGGCGGTGGTCACCTCGCCGGTGGCGATCTCGTCTTTGGCCTGCTGCATCGCGGCGGCTACTTTCTCAAAATCTCCTTGGGGATCGTAAGGCAACAGCGCGCTGATGCCCTGGGGCATGGTGCGTGTGGGAATGACGATCACTTCCTGGTCGGTCGCCAAGCGTGCGGCTTGTTCGGCGGCCAAGATGATATTTTTGTTGTTCGGCAACACGATCACTTTGCGCGTGGGCACGCGCTGGATCGCCTCCAATATCTCTTGGGTGCTGGGATTGTTGGTCTGCCCCCCGTCGATCAGCTCCGCCGCGCCCAGTTGACGGAAGACGCGCGCCAAGCCCTTGCCGGAAGCCACCGTCACCACCGCGACGCTTTCCTCGTCCATCTCCGGCAAGGCGATCTCCGGTTCGGGATCGCCTTGCTCGGCGGCGCGTTCACGCACGTACTCGTGGAATTGCTCTTGCATATTTTCCACGACAATATCGCTGATCGTGCCCAAACTCACCGCGTAGCTCAACGGGATGCCCGGGTCGTGGACGTGCACGTGCACTTTGATCGCGCGTTCGTCGCCCACCACCAACGTAGACCAGCCCATTTGGTCAATGGCGGCGCGTACCACGTTCACGTCCAGGTTTTCACCCTGGAGGATAAACTGCACATCGTAGCCGTAGCCCAACTCGTCTTCGGGAGCCAACGCGGCGGCCAGGTTCTCGACCGCTTCGGCGGCCCGTTCGTGCTCGACGGTGATCGCTTGGCCCTGCAAATGGAGCAGTATTCCCTCCAGGATGTAAACCAAACCGCTGCCGCCGGAATCGACCACACCGGCTTTTTTGAGGATCGGCAACATTTCCGGCGTACGTTCGAGCGCGTCTTTGGCGCGCGCCACGACCCGCTCTAAGATGGCGACCATGTCCCGCGTTTCGGCGTAGGCGGCTTCGGCTTCTTCGGCAGCTTCACGCGCCACTGTGAGGATCGTCCCCTCAACCGGCTGGATCACACCGCGATAGGCGGTCTCTGCGGCTTCTCGCAGTCCGTGCACCAGCAGCTCAGGGCTGAGCGCTTCTTGCTCTTTGAGCACATGGGCGAAACCCTGCCAAAGTTGCGAGAGGATCGTGCCGGAGTTGCCACGCGACCCCATCATCGCGCCGTGTGCGATCAGCGCGGCGACTTGCCCTGCGTGGTTAGAACCGTTGCGCTCGGCTTCCTGAACGGCGTTGCGCATGGTCATAAGCATATTTGTTCCGGTGTCGCCATCCGGCACAGGAAAAACGTTCAGTTGGTTGACGGTGGCGTGATGGCGGTCTAGCCAGTCCCTGCCAGCGGCGGCCATGCGTTTGAGCGCTTCGCCGTCACAAGCGGCGCGATCGTGGGGTGGGGGAGATGTGTTTTCGGCCATGACGAGTATATTGTGCCTTTATTCGGTGCGGCTGACACGTAGGCCCTGAACATGGACGTTCACCTGGCCTACGGGCACTCCGATACGCTGTTCGACGGCATAGCGCACGCTGTTGATCAAGCTGTTGGCAACCGAAGCGATGCGCGTGCCGTACTCGATGATAACATAGACATCGATCACGATCTGAGAATCTTCTTGCCGAACCTGGATACCTCGGTTCGGGTCGCGCGTGAGGCTGGCGGCGATATCCGAAGCCAGGTTCGGCGCGGCCATGCCCACCACGCCATACGTCTGGAGCACGGTATGGCTGACCAGGCTGGCGATGGCGTTGGTGGAAATTTCAATCGTACCGCGTGGCGTTTCGTTCGTCGTCATCTGTGTTTTCTCTTGCGTTGATAGCTACCCTTGCAGAACGGTAGTCTCTATGGTAGCATGGCCTGCGCTTGTTTGGACTCAACCGGTGTGAGGCAGCGCTATGGCTAAGTGTGAAATTTGCGGCAAGTCCCCTCAGTTTGGGCACAACGTGAGCCACTCAATGCGCCGTACCAAGCGGAAGTTCAAGCCCAATGTCCAGCGCGTGAAAGTGATGGAAAACGGGCGCTTGGTCAGCAAATACGTGTGCACTCGTTGCATTCGTACCATGAGCAAAGATGTCAAGTTGCGCAAAAAGGGCTAAGTTTGGCCCGTTTTGCCCGCTCGGAAAAGAGCCAGCCTTTTGCGCTGGCTTTTTCATTGGGCGCTTTGCGCCGCTTGGCGCAGCGATCGGATTGCGGCGCGGATGCCTTCCGCCGCGCGAAAAACTGCCGTGCCCGCTACCAGCACGCTGGCGCCGTTTTGCACCACCAGCGGCGCAGTTTGCGGGCTGATGCCGCCGTCCACCTCAATCGTCACGTCCCAACCGCCCGCTTGAATCATTTCCGCGAGGGCGCGGATTTTGCCCAGCGTCTGGCGGATAAACGACTGCCCGCCAAAACCCGGGTTCACCGTCATCACCAGCACCATATCCACAAATGGCAAAATCTCTTGGACCATCACGGCGGGCGTGTGCGGGTTGAGCACCACCGCAGGCTTGACGCCGGCTTGGCGAATTTGTTGCACCACGCGGTGCAAATGGGCGCATACTTCCACGTGCACGCTGATGATATCCGCGCCCGCCTGAGCAAAAGCCGCGATGTGTTTTTCCGGTTCGACAATCATCAGATGGACGTCGAGCGGGAGCGACGTGGCGCGCCGTGCCGCTTCCACGACCATCGGCCCCATGGTGATATTGGGCACGAAGCACCCATCCATCACGTCTACATGGATCAGATCGCAGCCGCCGGCTTCTGCTTCGGCGATTTGTTCGCCCAGGCGCGTAAAGTCGGCGGAAAGGATCGACGGAGCGATGCGGATAGGTTGGCTCACGGCAGGTTGCTCCTGAATGATCAATATGCGCGCGTATCTTAACCAATCCTACGGCGGTATGGCAACACCAAATTGCAGCCGGGCTTGTGGGGGCGGGTTGAAAGTCGGCGGGCTGTGCGTTTCGAAAGATGCGCACAGCCCGCAAACGAAAATGGGCGGAAGAAAAGCTAGACGATGCGTTCGCGGATAGCTGCGCTGGCATAATCTAGCACCGAAACGACGATTGCAATCGCCAACACAGCCACACCTGCTTGGCGATAGCGCAGCAAGTTGATCTGCTGCTGGAGCAAAAAGCCGATGCCACCACCGCCCACAAAACCGATGATCGTGGACATGCGCACGTTGATATCCCAACGGTACATCGTGAAGGCGATATACGGTGGCACGATCTGGGGCACAACGGCGTAGACCACCGTCTGCAAGCGCGTTGCACCGGTGGACTGGATCGCCTCGATCGGCCCTTGGTTGATATTTTCTACTTGTTCAGAATAGAGCTTGCCCAGCGCGGCGACAGAGTGCAGCGTCAGCGCCAACACACCCGCGAACGGCCCTACGCCTACCCAGATCACAAACACAATGCCCATGATCAACGGCTCGATGGAGCGCAGCGTGTTCAACACGGTGCGGGTGGACGTATAAACGGTCATGCCCAGCGGGAAGGTGGTGTGTGTGCCTGCTAGGCCGCCTGCCACACCGCCCAACACCCCCCCTATGATCGCCGAAACGCCGATGTAGCGCGTCACGGTGGCAAAACCCAAATCAAGCGTTGTGCCCACCGGCAAGCGTTGATCCACAACCGCGCGCACCAAATCGATCGCCAGCGCGGTGAGGATAAAAACCGCCACCCCGCCCGCAAAAAACGCGACCATGCGCCCGGTGCGTTCGGCAACGTCTTGGTCGGTTTGCCATTGATTGCGTGGGAAGATGCCCAGATGCTCCAACACCTGCACTACAATTTGCCCGCCGAGCACCCCCGCCACCAACGGTGTTAGGATGCCCAACAACACGGCTTGCATCCCAACGTAGGCGGTGACGGTCAACAAGATCGCTCCTGCCAACGCCCCCAAGAGCGCGCCCAGCACATGGCTAAGTGGCATAGAAACATGGCGCAAAGGGCCGGAAGCCAGCGTTGCACTCAGCGAGGCCAACCAAAAACCACCCGCCAAGCCCGCTAACGCGGTAATGGTCAGCTCGACCAGTTCGCCCAGCGTACCCACGAAATTCCCCAGGTCGGCCAGCAACCCACTTTGCAGGTGGTCGCCCAACCATAACCCTAAACCGCCCAACACACCGAGCACAAAAACCACAACGGCCAGCAAGATCGCGTTGGTGAACACTCCGCGCGCCCGACGCCAACTTCGCTTTTGCGGCAGACGTGCTGCGGCCCACGTCACCAGCGCCAATCCACCGATTGCCAGCGGGATCGCCACCAGCCCCTGAGTGACGTTTTGGCCCAGCGTCACGCCTTCACGACCCAGCGGCCCTAACAACATCGCGCCAAGCGCCGCGCCGATCGGCAACGCCACAAAACCGCTCAGCACGTTGCCCAACGGCATATTGACCTGGCGCATCAAGTTTCGCGCGGCAATGAAACTCAGCACAAAGGCGATCGGCAGCGCCAACGTGGTTGCCATCAGCGCCAAGAAGATCGTCTCGATCATCTTGGCAATAACCGTCTTGGTCGTTTCGCTGAGCCGAGGTGTGCCCACAGGAACAAGGGTTTGCACCTCCAGCGTGTGCGTTTTGCCGCTCAGCCCGCGCCCTTTGGGCACTTTCAGCTCCA
The DNA here is from genome assembly GCA_026984385.1 of Ardenticatenia bacterium. GTDB lineage: Bacteria > Chloroflexota > Anaerolineae > Aggregatilineales > Aggregatilineaceae > JALSSH01. The sequence goes on from JALSSH010000604.1 coordinate 28,745, forward strand.
CGAGAAAATGCCCCGCGCCGTCCACGTCGAAGGCGGTCTCTTCGCTGACGTCGGTTTCTCCTTCGGCGGAAGTTGTCGCCAGCTTAAAGGGCATCTTTTGGCCGGTAGCGGAAACCAACTGAATACGGGCGATGGCGTCCGCTGGAAAGTCAAAGCCTTCTGCCGTGATTATCTCATCGACATCGGCGCAAGGCGGCGTAAAGATGATATACGGCCCTTCGCCGGTTTCGGCGCGCCCTTCCGACAGCCCCTCGGACGGGCAGCCGATTTGAAAGGTGACGGCGTAGTCGCGGGTCTCACGGTCTCGGGTGAAGATGTTGGGCGAAAGCAATTCGCGCATGGCGCGCTGCACCGAGGCTTGGCGCACCTCGTCTTTGACTTCGTCCAAGCTGATCTCGGTGGTGTTCCAGCCGTAAGCGTAA